>JAYEIY010000159.1:0-2126 GCA_034660375.1 Verrucomicrobiota bacterium | reverse complement strand
AAGCAATCTATCAATAAGTGAATATTACTTTAAAGAAAAAAATTCCTATAACTTTGAAATTAGAGACCAAAACTTCTAAAAAACTTTTAAATCAAATATTTTTTTGTAGGATTAAAAAGTGAAAATCTTAAAAAAAACAATAAAGGAAAAATATCAAATAGAATTTTTAAATAAAATTTCTATTATTTTAAGTGATGAAATAAAAATCAAAGAACTAGAAGTTTTTTTAAAAGAAATAAATTATTCATGAAATATTGCAATAAATGAATCAAACCTTAATAACTATAAAAACTCAGATGTTTTAATTTATGACAATCAAACAGAAAACAATCTTAAAAAATTAAAAAATCTTGAAAAGCTTAAATATATTGACCCGAATCTTCTTAAAAGTCTACAGGAATGCAGTAGTTGCAACTCAAAAGAGCTAAAAGAATTGAAAGACTTCTTGAAAAATGAAATGTGCAAGCCTTCTGGTGAAAAATTATCTTCTCTAGTTTGCTCTATTTGTAATAAACCAGGAAAATTTGGAATAAAACGTGGTCGTGCAGATGCTGCCATGACATGGCACTATCCATCCAGTGAAAGAGGAGCAAAATACACAGAGAAAACCATTTCGCAAGCGAAACTCAGCCTAATGAATTCTCAATTAATAGGAGTATCATCTGTTTCAGGAAAAGATCATGCAAAACTTGATGATGCTTCCCTTTCAGGAGCTTTATTGGAAGCAACTGCTGGTGGTGGAGCCACCCATAAACACAGAGTTTTACCAAAACACAAATCAACTTTAAAACGTTTTTTTAAGAGGGAGAACTAATGAAAAGAGACAAAATACTCAGTATGCAGGAAATGGAAACTGTAAATAAAAATATTAAATGTATACTAGAACAGCTTAATAGAATAATTCTTGGCAAAGCAGAGACTCACAAAATGCTGCTTGCAGGAATTCTCAGTCAGGGGCATATCCTTCTTGAAGGAGTTCCGGGAATTGGAAAGACCACATTGATCAAGGGATTGTCAGAGATATTGAAATTGGATTTCAAAAGAGCACAGTTTACTCCTGACCTAATGCCTTCGGATATACTTGGGACACATATTTTACAGCAAACCGAAACAGGAAATCGTGAGATGGTTTTTAAAGCAGGTCCGGTTTTTACCAACATTCTTCTCGCTGATGAAATTAACCGGGCAACTCCTAAAACACAGGCTGCACTGCTCGAAGTAATGCAGGAAAAAACCGTTTCAATGATGGGGGAAACAAAAAAACTACCCGACCCATTTTTTGTTATTGCCACACAGAACCCCATTGAACTAGAAGGGACTTATCCACTTCCCTAAGCTCAATTAGACCGCTTTCTTTTTCGTCTTCTGATAAGCGATGTTAATGTCAATGTTCTAGAGGAAATCATTACTTCACGACGACGTGGAAATCCTCCAGAAATTGAAGAATTTATTTCAGCTGATCAACTCAAAGAAATGTTTGAAATAATGCAGGACATCTATCTTTCTAATCCAATTGCCAAATATATATCTCAAATAGTTGCCGCCACTCATCCTAACTCACAATATGCCACTACTGAAATTAAACAGTATATTTCTTTTGGTGCATCACCGCGTGCTGCAATTGCAATTGCAGAAGCATCGCGGGCAATGGCGTTGATAAATGAACGGCCGACAGTTGGATTTGAGGATGTAAATGCAGTAGCTTTACATGCTCTTAATCATAGAATAATTTTAAATTACAAAGCTCGCTTTGATAAAGTTACTGAATCGGCAATTATCGAGAATTTACTTGAATCTATAGACGAAGCCGAAATGAATATACCTTCCTCAATAAAAATAGGAGAATAGTTAAATGAAATATCCTATAAAACAAATTCTCTTTGTCATCTTTTTTCTAACATTAGAGTTTTCCGTATTTGCTTTACAGTTGGATTACGAAGATTTGACTATAACGCTTGCAGAAGATTACAACCAAGTTCCCAGCCATGGTTATCTTGCATTATCATTCAACATTCATAATACATCATTATCAGAAGCAAAAAAAATTGAATTTAATTTGGGATATCGAAATATAGCGAGAAAAACTATAGTTGTTCCACCGCGTTCAATTACAGCAATGCCTGTTT
>JAYEIY010000158.1:0-10778 GCA_034660375.1 Verrucomicrobiota bacterium | reverse complement strand
CCAGTGTTTTATATACAGTGCCCCTTCACCTTATGTCAATCATATGTCAATCAGTTATTGATAATTTCACACTGGCTACAGCATATATTTACCAGTTCTTCACCCTTTTAATGAACAGTTCCGAGTCCTGCATTTGCAAGTGTAATGCCAGAAATGAGCGCAACATAAGCCATATCAGATCTGGCTTCAACATTCTCGAGATTCTTAATTACAGCAAAAAATGACTTTTTAATTTTTTTTACTGCACTTATCACAAGGGAATCAGTAAATGGACTGGCTTCTTTTGAAACAAAGGATTCAATTAACTGTGAAAATGCATCCAAAGCACAATTTATGCTAACCGAATGCGGACAGCTTATCATCAGTTCAGGATCAATAAGTGCCAAATTTGGGATAAAATTATCATGCCGCAATGACTTTTTATATCCACTTTCTCCAACTTGACTTAAAACAGCGTTCTTTGTAGCTTCACTGCCTGTTCCTGAGGTCGTAGGCACTGCTATAAACGGAATTTTTCTACCATCATGATATTTATTGCCAACACCCTCAAGATAATTCTCTACATTATCATTTTTTAAAAGCATAGCTGATACAGCTTTAGCGGTATCCATGACACTTCCACCACCAATGCCAACTACTACTTTTATTCTTTTATTTCTATATTTGTCCGTTATAGAATTTACCAATCCTGGAGACGGTTCTCCAGAAGCTGAATGTAGATAATGCTTAATTTTAAGATTCTGTAATTCATCAATTAAACAAAAAAAAGCAGGAGTCGATCTAAATGATTTACCACCGGTAATAATCAAAGTTTTTTTGCCAAAAGAAGCAATATTTTCTGGCAATTTTCTGATATTACCACACCCAAACTCTATTTTTGGAGTTCTGTAAAAATTAAACTTTGTTAGCATGTTTGTGTCCTTGGGAAATATGCGTTATATTAGATAATTTTGATTAGTTCAGCTAAGGTCGTTATAAAAATGCATTCTCGCCAATGCGCTTTCTGGGAACGCCGAGCCCCTGCTCGGCAAAAAATATACGATTAAGATTGCCAAGCAAGGGCTTGGCGTTCCCAGGAAAAGCATACTACCACAAATTCTTATCTGTAGGGGCTATGACTGTGTGTTTTATGCCTTCTCGTGGTTTTGCCATCCAATCAGCAACCGTATTCCTCCACTTAAAATAATGCGAAGTCTTTTTGTGAACAGCAACAGCCTCATCCGATTCATAAGCTTCATAAAATGTAAATTTTGACGGATTTTCAGGATCTTGAAGAATATCAAAACGCAAATTTCCAGATTCTTTTATGGACTCAGTATGATTTTCAACAGAAGCCTCAATAAAATCTTCAATTTTTTCCTTTTTAACCCAAACATGTACTAATGTAGCAATCATAAGATCTTTTCCTTAGTTAATTTTATATATTTCTTCTCGAAACCCAAAAAGATTGTTTTTGTGTGTCCAGAGATGCTTTCTTCATTTCCTCTAGCATATTTTCTATTTTAAAGAGTTCTGCTTTATGTTTTGATGTAAGACTTGGTGGAAGATTTTTTTTGGAGACTGTTTTTACATGTCCATCGGCAAAAAGAACATTATACCCTTTGGGATGTGGTTTTGGAGCTTTTCCGGAAGCGGCATTGATTTCCACCAGAACCCAGGCTTTATCGGGGCTTCTTAGAGAACGTCGATTATTCCATTTATCATTGAATATAAATGTCAAGCCTTTTTTTGCCAAAATCTCGGGACTCGAAGGACATACAAACATTTTTTGAAGCGCCCTGTTTCCCTGGGAAAGAACATTACGAATACTATCCTTACCCTTTTTGGGATCATCTGGGAAAAAAGCTGCACTTGGATATTTTCCATTCATCTGGTACTGCATAACATAAGATTGACCTATCTGTCGTAGATTACTTACACACTCTATCTGTACTCCCATTTGCTTAGCACGGACATACGCTCCCATCGGAATGGAGCTTACAATTGCACTTACAGCCATTATTTCGATAAGCGAAAAACCTAGAATTCTAAACTTTTTTCTGTTTGTTTGTTTTCTGAACATAATTGTTTGCTCCATTTTATTGGTTTGTTCTTTTTTAGTTCCTTTTAATTTTGACTTTCTTTTATGAGACTAAAATATTCTGGAACCCCAGTAATTCAGTTTTATTGATTTAAGTAATAATATAACCATGGTATCGACTCTTTTGCAATATCAGATACTCGCTTTTTTATTTTTTCACGTTCTGTTTCTGATAATTCTGAATTGGTAATTGTTAACCATAGAGCCAATGCCTGTGTGGCAGGGGGAAGTTTTTTAAAATATGAAAGTTTCTCAGGAGTTCTCTTTTTGAGGGCAATCTCTGCAAGCAGCCTGATTTGTAAATTTTGTTTTCGAGAAAGTTCTTCCCAAATTTCAAAAGCAATTTCTTTTTTGCCTGCTAGATTAAGAGTTATTGCCTTTTCAAATTCCATAAGGCTTCTGCGGGCATCATCTTCTGAAAGTCCTTTTAAAATCACATTGTAGTAATCAAAGGCCTTGTCATATTGCTTTTTTCCCAAATAAAGACGTGCAATCTCCTTTTGAACAAATAATTCTATTGCGAAATAATTCTTTTCAGTTGCAATAGAGAGTATCTTTTTATATTTCTCCATTGCCTTTTCCTCTCTAAAGTTAATAATATCTTTTCGTGCAGATTCAAATAATTCTTCTTCTTCCCTCTTGTTTGCCCCCTTGTGTTCTAACCTTTCCAGCAAATTCTCTATTTTTTTATCTCTGCTGACAATCTTCATATCCTTGAACCAGATCTCAGAACGCTCTCTAGTTAAATCTTTTTTCTGTTTTTTGATTAGAAAAAACACAGAAGTTAAGATCAAAAGAGTTAAAAAAAAGACTTTTTTATATCTCCATACATACCTATCCATCTTTTCTCCAAGAGAGGGTTTTCGCACAGAAACCGAATTATTATTAAGACAGGCTTTGATGTCCTGCACAAGAGCATCCATTGTTTTATATCTATATTTTTTATCTCTTTCTATCGCAACCAGAATAACTGCTTCAAAATTTTTTGATATTTTTTTGTTCAATTTTCGTGGAGCAATATGTTTGGTTTTTGTCAATATTTGGAGAATTTGAACAAAATTAACTCCCTCAGACATTTCGTACGGGAAAAAACCCGTCGCCAATTCATAGAGAACAAGTCCAAAACTATATATATCAGTCTGTACATCTGCATTTTCTCCTACAATCTGACTCGGAGCCATATATTTGGGAGTTCCAAGCGCAATCCCTGAGAGAGTAAGGTTCACAGATGAATTAAGAGGTTTAGCAAGTCCAAAATCTGAAATAAGCGGTTCTCCAAAATCATTGATAAGAATATTTGCAGGTTTTATATCTCTGTGAATAATGCCGTTTGAATGTGCAAAAGATAATCCTTCAGCAATCTTCAATGCAATATTCAGAACTTCGTTTTGAGAAAGAGTCTTTTGTTCAATCAAATCCTCAAGCGATCTACCTTTCGGAATTAGCTCCATTGCTATGTAATGAGTCGTTTCGACAGACCCAGTATCATATACGGTTATTATATTCGGATGATTACGCAACTGTTTTGCCGATTTTGCTTCACGTAAAAATCTTTCTATCGTAGTTGAAGGCATTCCGGGATGTTCGATAATAGTTTTTAAAGCAATCATCACCCCTTCAGAATCTTCTGCCTCATAGATTAACCCCATGCCCCCCTTAGCAAGATATTTTATAATCTTGTAAGGTCCAATCATATCCTGAATTACCAAATTATCTCTCGTATTTTCTCCAGCAGATAAAATGTAATTAGAACGCTTGGTTTTTTTATTATTAAAGCTCATAGTCGTCTCTTCATACGTTCTGTTAATACAGGCAACCTGGATCTGTACGAAATATTTTCTGACTTCTTTATATCACATATTATCATATTTTCTTCAAAATTTGCGGACTCCGCAATTTTTTTACCCCATCCATTGTAAATTGAGGTACCTCCATAAAATTCTGTACCTGTTTCTGCATTTTTCCCACACTGATTTACACCTGCTACAAAACACTGGTTTTCCACGGCTCTTGCTTTTAATAGAGTATGCCAATGAACTTTTCCGGTAGTTTTTGTAAATGCAGCTGTGCAGAAAATCATATCACACCCAAGATAATGCGAGAAGAGTTCCGGAAAACGCAAATCATAGCAAATACTCAGTCCTATTTTCCAACCATTCCAATCGAGAGTAACCGGACTTTCTCCCGAAGTGTAAAGCATTGATTCATCTATATTTTCCTGACCTTTAAGCTTAAAAAGATATATTTTGTCATACCTAGCAAGGATTTCTCCCTTTTCAGATATAAAAAGGGATGTATTGTAGATATTACTTCTTTCTTTTATCGGAATTCCCCCAAAAAGACAGGAAATGTTATTTGATTTGCATATTTTAATCAAATGTCCTAAAAAACCTTCTTCCGCTACATTTGCGATACTATCATTACTCCCTAAACATAGACAATTTTCAGGAAAAACTACCAGATCTACCCTGCCCTTTTTTGCGGACTGTGCAAAATAATCGATTTTTTCCAGATTCTCCAATGGATCAACAGATGAATCCATTTGTATCAAAGCTATATTCATATATTTTTGTCTCTTTTTATTTTATTTGCAAAGGAAAACTCTTTGAATAATTATATTTCTCATTTAATATAAAGCCCTCAGTTTTCTATATCAATTAATTAACTGAATATAAAATAAAAAATAGGAAAATCAAATGGCCACTGTACATCCTTTTAATGCATTAATGCCATCTCCAGAAAAAGCACCGAAAATTGCAGCTGTTCCATACGACGTAGTAAATACCGAAGAAGCATCAGAACTCGCTAAAAACAATATGCTTTCATTTTTAAGAGTATCACGCCCTGAAATAGAGCTCGAAGAAGGGATTAATCTCTATTCAGATGAAGTTTATCAAAAAGCAGCAGAAAACTTCAAACGCCTCCGTGAACTTGCACCGCTTAAAGAAGACCCACAAAGCTCTCTCTATATCTACAGCCTTGTTATGGACGGACGAAGACAAACAGGTATTGTTGCAGCAGCTTCTGTCGATGACTATGATAATGAAATTATTAAAAAACATGAAAAAACACGTAAGGCAAAAGAAGACGACAGAACCAGACATATCCTTACTCTGCGTAGCCAGACAGGTCCCGTTTTTCTTACATACAGAGATACAGAAAATATTATGGAAGTTTGTAACAATGTAATGGAAGAAAAATCTCCACTTTTTGAACTCATGGCCTCCGATGGAATCAGTCATGAAATATGGAGACTCTCCCCCGAAGAAATTGGAAAAATTGTTGAAAAGTTTGAAAACATCCCTTCTCTTTACATTGCAGATGGACATCATCGTGCAGCAAGCGCAAGTCGATGCAGAGAAATTCTTAAAAATCAGAATTCAGCACATAGAGGCAACGAAGAATACAACCGTTTTCTCACAGTAATCTTTCCCGCCTCACAAATGCACATTCTCGCCTACAATCGAGCAATATATGACTTAAACGGTCTCTCTGAAGATGATTTCCTCAAAAAAATCCAGGAAAAATTTAAGTGTACAGAAACCAATGCAAAAAAACCTGTCGGACAATGCGAATTCAGCATGTATCTTGGCGGGAAATGGTACACTCTCAAACCATCTTTTGATATCAGTACACTTGGAGTAATTGAAGGTCTGGATGTCAGTATTCTTCAAGATAATATACTTGCTCCGCTTCTTGGCATAGCAGATCCTAGAACCAGTAACAGAGTAGATTTTGTGGGTGGCATCAGAGGTCCGGAAGAACTGGAAAGACTTGTAGATTCCGGCAAGGCTCAAGTTGCCTTTTCAATGTATCCAACAACTATAGAACAATTGATGCAGGTATCTGATGCAGACCTGATTATGCCTCCCAAATCAACTTGGTTTGAACCCAAATTGAGAGACGGATTGCTTTCGCATAATATATAAAATAAACAAATTACAAAATCCCTTTTTCAATTAACAAATTATTAAATAACTAAATTAACGGAGTAAATATGCATATAACTAATGGAAATATTGGCGGAGTATCTGCCTTGGAATTGGTGGAAAAATATGGGACACCTTTATACGTTTATGATGGAGACGCTGTATGTCAACGTTACAAAGAACTCTATGATTTCATAGATTGGCCGGATTTAAAGATTCATTACGCTATGAAAGCAAATAGTAATTTTCATCTTTTGAAGATGCTCAATGAAGTTGGTGCTTCTCTTGACACTGTAAGTCCGGGAGAAGTCTTGCTGGCATTAAAAGCCGGATTTTCAAAGGATCGCATTCTCTACACGGCAAACAACATGACAAATGATGAGGTCAATGCTGTAGCGGAGACAGGAGTACTTATGAATATAGGCTCTCTTTCAAGGTTAGAAAAATTTGGAAAGAGTTTTCCTGGCAGAAGTATTTGTCTGCGCTTTAATCCTGATGTAGTAGATGGAGCGCATGAGAAAATAATGACCGGCGGAGATCTTACAAAATTTGGTCTTCTTCTAAAAGACGTGGACAAGGTCAAAGTAATTGTTTCTAAATATAATCTAAAAGTAGTCGGTTTGCACGAACACACTGGTTCGGGACTTCAGAAAACCGAGTCTGTCTATCAGAGCATGAAAAATCTGATGAAGATTGCTTCAAAAGAGAATTTCCCCAATCTGAAATTTCTGGACTTTGGCGGTGGATTTAAAGTACCTTATGAACCGGACGAAGAAAGAGTAGATTACGCAGAAATGGGGAAAGAAATAACCCGCCTGTTCTCAGAATATTGCAAAAATTACGGCAAAAAACTAAAAATGTATTTCGAACCCGGAAAATATATTGTTGCAGAAGCAGGTTTTTTGTTAACTGAAGTAAATACTTTGAAAAATAATAATGGACGATTACTTGCAGGATGTAATTCAGGTTTTCCACAACTTATCAGACCCATGTTTTACGATTCATATCATCATATAATGAATCTAAGCAATCCAGAAGGCGACCTGAAAAAATATGATGTCTGCGGAAATATCTGTGAAACCGGCGATAGATTTGCCGAACAACGCCCCCTTCCCGAAATCAGAGAAGGCGATATCCTCGCAATTGAAAATGCCGGAGCCTACTGCTATACAATGGGTGGTATTTACAACATGCGTCCAATGCCCACAGAAGTAGTTATTAAAGATGGACAACCTATTCTTTCCAAGCGTGCATTGACAAATGAGGAACTTATTGATAGAGTTATTTCGTAAAAAACGACCAACACAAACTATTGCGGACTCCGCAAATACCGATATATTAAACTAGAAGAAAAGAAGAGTTGAAGAAAAACAAAAAAACTCCTTTCACTTTAAAACTTCCAGTGAGACTCTCCACAAAAAGGGGGTTGGATTGCCACGAATGCACGAATAAGAACTTTTGATACAAATTATAGCATATAGCAAAATAATTGTCGTACATATTCAGTAAAGCACGTCTTGCACACCTCCGAGTTCACAGCTTTAACGTGAAAACAAGACATTTTCGGTCACGCTAAAGTTGTGAACTCTGACTGTCTTCTGTAAAGGTAGCAGGGTTGTTCAATGCTGAAATACGCTGAAAGCGTGACTCATATTAACCTAGGGTTTTAACCCTAGGTATTGAGGAGATATTTAATAAGCTCTGAAAGAGCTTTTCATCAAAGAAATACTATAATTTATGAAATGCTCTTTCAGAGCATAACATGTTTTAATGCATAGTCCCAGGGTTGAAACCCTAGGCTAATATGAAATGTACCCTTGCTACAAAATAATGAAATTAATTTTAGCATTAAACAGCTCTGGTAAAGGTGGAGGTTCTACGTGCTTTACTGAATATGTACTAATTGTCGGGCAAAAAAAAGAAAACAGTAATGCAAAGATTAAAATTCGTAACAATCCTATTTGTCATTATGACGGGTTGCAGAACAATAGACGAAAAAGGAGCAAACATAACAAATAATACTATCGGACAAATCTCTGCAGAATCTCACTACGGAAATATCAAGTATAAAGCTCAAAAACCGAATTATTGTATAGTAGAAAAATATAAAAAAAAGAGAGACATATGTTAGCATTACAGAAAATAGAAAAAGAAGTTTTAACATTACCCAAAAAAGATTATTCTAATTTTAATATGAGAAAAATTCTGTGAAAATACGAATATTTTGCATGATTTTGATAATTTGTGGACCTATTTTAGGTTTCATTTCTATGATGCAACAGAGACATTATATGCAAGAAGGACTGGCAGGAGCAAGTGGAGATGCCAAAGAGCAAATTATAGAATATTCTAACAAACGAGTTTTGAAATCCTTATACATAGGTTTTGGACTTGGTTTAGCTGGCATAGTTATATTATTTATTTTTAAAGACAAATGCTCTTCTCCCGAAAAGGATAATTTAACTTTATTCAGCAATAAGCAACTTGCATCTGCCAAAAATGGAGAAAATAAAAAAGAGTATTCAAAAATGAAGAATAAAATCTTTTTTTTCAATTTATCTGCCTCTTCAGAAAGGTTATCAACACGAAAAATAACAGACAATGAAATTTTTAAATATTTATTTGCCTATGCTTTCTTGTATGGAATAGGTATCCCACAAATTACTGTTTTAAATTATCCCTCTGAGATGGGGATCTCGAGAATGTCTGGCATTTTTAGACATATTGTTGTATTAATTCTTTTTTACTATTTATTAAAACAAGTTTATTCTATTTACAAAAAAGTTGAACCGAATCCACCAAATAATTTTCTCACATGTTTCCTAATTATAAATTTTGTTGCACAGATAAGGCTCCTTTTTCTTGCCCTTTTATTACTTATTCCATGTTTTTGCTTTCCAGTGTTACTTACTTATCTTGGTTTCGGAGTTCCTTTCTTTCTTTTTCCAGGATTAAGTTTCTTATTTACCACAACATCATTAATTTATCTCGTTTTATGGTATAATTGGGTAAACAAAGGATTCTCTTACATCAAAAGCAAAAACTCAATCAACGGACAACAGTAAACAGCAAACAGCAAACAGCAAACAGTAAACAATAAACAGTAAACAGTTAACGGTTAACGGCAAACAGTAAACAGTTAACGGCTCTTAATATGGAACTAATAATACCTAAAATAGATGATTTTCATGTTCATTTGCGATATGATGAGCGAATGAATATCGCAACTCCACTTCTTTCTGATGGGGGAGTAGGACGCGCACTGGTTATGCCTAACACAGTACCGCCTATTAATAATTTCAATGATGCTGACAAATACAAAGAAAGCCTTCTCAACTTAAACTCTGAGATTGAATTTCTGATGACTATCAAACTCTCTTTAGACACAGAGCCTGACACTATTATAGAAGCGGCAGAAATGGGGATACTTGCAGCTAAACAGTATCCTACCGGAGTTACAACTAATTCTAAAAATGGAATAGATTCTATTGCTCAGATGTATCCCATTTATGAGGCTATGTCTGATGCAAAAATGGTTCTTTCCATTCATGCTGAAATGCCGGATACCGATATATTTCAGGCTGAAAAACTATATCTTCCGGAGGTACAAAAAATTTCAGAAGACTTTCCTGACTTGAGGATTGTTATAGAACATATTTCTACTGCCAGGGGGATAGAGACAATCTGTCAAATGTCCGATAATGTTGCAGCGACAATAACTCCTCATCACATGCTTTTTACATTTCACGATATTATAGATTCCTGCATATATCCTCACAGATTTTGTAAACCTGTACCAAAAAATTATGCAGATAGAAGAAAGATCATAGAAACGATCAAGCAAGGGGACAAAAAGTTCTTTTTCGGATCGGATTCTGCGCCTCATTTTAGAGAAAATAAAGAAGCAAATCAGATTACTCCCGGTGTTTTTACCACCCCGATTACTGCCCAATTACTTGCCTATATATTTGAGAAAAATGATATGATAAACAGGCTTTACAACTTCGCAGGCAAATTCGGAGCCGACTTTTATGGGGTTGCACACCAGAAAAACATGATTACACTCACAAATACAGAAAAAACAACTATTCCGAAAGATTACGGCAACATAGTTCCTCTGTTGCCCGGCAAAAGTATCAACTGGAAAAAAGTTGATTAGTCAAAACGAACTGAAAGCTGAAACCCTGTCAAGTCCTTATTTTAATTTGTCACTTTTTTTCCAATATTTCTAACTTTTTCTTAACATTCCTCCAGAACTCATCGGTTTGAGGCTGACAAACACACAACTCAGATTCCCTTTTTTTATCTTTAATTTGCTAGAAAAAGGAAAAGTAGTTGCTCGGAAATTCAAATTACTTACTCAAAACAAAAAACACTCGAAACTTAGGTTCCCTATCGTGGATAAAAAAGGGAATCTGAGTTGCTCGATAACTTGCAGCTCTGAAGGGAATATCTTTCGCTAGGAATGGAAATGATTAAATTTGCTTCATTTAACTATCTTCGGTTAACTTTCTTAAATGAAGCGTTATTCTTAACTTCAAGTAACATTTTATTTATACTCATTTCAGTGGACAGGCCTGGCGTGTTCAACCTGAGTATTTTTAGAAAAAAACTTAATTATATTTATATTAAAATCATTGTATTGCCTCTTCACGATAATGTGTCCTGGTGACCTCATAACTCTTTACCAAGCTTGATATTGGGAAGATCAAATATTTTGAGCCTAAAATATTCATCATCTGAATATCCATATGCTTGTCTAATCAGCC
>JAYEIY010000157.1:5394-10810 GCA_034660375.1 Verrucomicrobiota bacterium | reverse complement strand
GTTTAAATGAAGCTGATACATTTTTAAACAAACCATTTTTTTCCATACTCATTTCAAGCTTATTCGCTATAGTACTACTCTTATTTTTAAATTTTAGTATAAACCTTTCAACAATCCGAGAATATTTAGTTCCAAATGTCTTAATTGCCTGACTTTTTTGCCTCGAAAGTTTTTCTTTGGCTTTCTCAGTCTTTATTAATTCCTCTTCTAATGTTACATAATCCATATCCAATGCTTCAAGTTCAGATTTAATACAAATCATAGAAGATTCAGCAAAAGTTTTTATCTCAGAAAATACTGCTGTCATTCTTCTTGCAAGAATTTCATTTTTGTCGGATTTAGTGGAAACAAAATTTTCAATATCTTTCTCAAGTAAAGATATCCCATATTTTTGTTTCAGTTTTTTTATTTGAACAGGCTCTGCTCCTTCTGTTAAAGCATCAAATACAGGTTTTGCTGAAGTTGTATATAATTTATTAATAGAAAATCCAGCATCTCTAATGTTGCTTTTAACAAAATCCACTGAATCTTGTAATTCATCATCGTTTAATTGATCACATTTTGTCAAAACAAAGAAAACTCGCTCCTTTTGCTTTTGACTTAAACTATCTAAAAATTTCTTTTCTTCAGCTTCCAGGGGTAAATCAGCAGCAATTGGTTGAATAATTGCGTCAGTGCAAGGCAGAAACTCATCGATCAATATTTCATGATAATCATGAATTGATCCTCTCCCAGGCGTATCTACTAAAGTTACAGTTTCATTTAAAATCGGGAAATCGCCATAAACTTCGATTTTTTTGATGCCCTTTTTATTTCCCGGGTTCATTTCTTCAGTAATATATTCTCTTATTTCATCAAAGGATACTTGCAAAGGTTCTTTATTAATATCATAAAAGTAAATTAGTGCTTGTTCTTCTTCAAAGTTAACTGCTTTTTGATCAATATAATGTACAATTGCAGCAGTGCAAACCTTGGATTGCACTGGGGAGATATAATCATTAGACCTACCAAACATGGTATTTAAAAGAGTAGATTTGCCTCTTTTTATATGTCCGATTATGGCAATAGTATAACGCAAAGATTCTATTTGATTTTTTATTGAACAAAAAAGTTCTGCTATTTTATCTCTTCTATTTTTTTTAGCTATATCTATTGCCATATCGATATGATTATTAAGCTTTTTCTTCCTATCCGCTATGGAATCAAACATATTTTACTCCTTTTCAATATTCATATATTTTCTAATTTTCTCTGGATGTTCTCATATCTTTCTTTATCTATGTGCTCACTATCTAAAGTAACACATTCTTTTAAAGAGGAAATGGATTCTGTAAAAGTTTCTTCCAATGCTGCAAAAATATTTTGTTTAGTTTTCTCAAAATATTCTTCTTTCTGCTTGTCGATTTTATTCCATAATTGAGTATAAACTGAACTTAATTCATTTTTAAATTGACTCCTTACATTTTTTGCTCCGAATTTTTCAGCTATTCCCTGTATCAGATTCTCAACTATGTTACGTCCCAACATACCTCCTATAGCAATATAGAGCCATGAAAACATGCCCATCATTGGGAAACTGACAACTATAAGACCAGGCAAAATGAGTTGTTTATTTTCAGCTAACCAATTACTACAATCAATATCGATAGGCATTTCCGTCTGTGCAATTTTAATTTTCATTTCTAATGCTATTTCATTTGCCTGTGTTTTAAGCTCTTTATTGATTGACTGAAGTTGTTTTTCTAACCATACGTTTGTTGATTTTTTAATTTGTCCACTTAAATCAAGAGTTTTGAGCTCAGACAAATTTGCAGAATCAATTTTGACATTTAATTTTTTTCTTAATGTTTCCTTAAAAGAGACCATATTACTAGTGAATATTTCTTTTTGTAAATTAATTTTCCTACTTAATTTATTTTTTTCTTTCTTAAGGATTTCATAAAGGATTTTTTCTTTCGATTTCAATTCTTTAAGCGCTATTTTTCTTTCTTCTTCAGATTTTTGAGACATTTCTAATTTCATCTTACAAGCATTATTCAATTCCTGTTTTAATAGTGAAAGACGACCTTGAATCCTTTGGTTTTTTGCATGTTTTTTGCCTTTACATATAAAATTATATAAATTTTCTTTAAATTGATTGAAACTTTTAATGTATTCTTCGTCTTTATTTAAAGCAGATTTGACTGAAAGAGAAAAAATCTTAGAATCTATCATTCCTGTCTCATTTTTTATTAGGTCCCTTATTTCTTCTTTCTTATCTTCAACCTCTTGTTCGGTTTTTGAATCAATTTTGTTTAAAACAATGAACAATTTTCTTTCCCTATCTTCTTCTAATAAATCATTAATAAATTCTATTTCTTTCTTGCTTAGGCTATAAAAATCACAAACTAATATTATTGCATCGGCATCAGGAATAACTTCATATACCAGTTTGGAAACTTCCATTTTGGGATCTTCTATGCCCGGAGAATCAATAATAGCAACATTTTGGGGCAAAAAATCTTCTTTGGGCAAGGTAAGTTTAATCTTTTTTGCATTTTTTATCTCTTGATTTTCTGTATCAGACAAGACATCGATTGAGCTAAAGTGATTTATTGTACCATCATTGTTTTCAGTAAATAGAGACTCTGATTTGCCATTACCAATATATGTGATGGCCTTTGTCGTAGGAGTTGAAGCAACGGGCAAATATTCACCTCCAAGAAGGGCATTAATCAGGCTGGATTTTCCTGTCGTATATCTGCCAGCAACAACAATTGTATGATAATCAGATTGAAGATTTTGTTCAACTTCTTCTATTGATACTAATAATTCTTGAGCATCTAGCTTTAATGCAATATTTTTCAGTTCTGGGATTTTATAGGAAATGTCATTTTCAGTTTCTATAATATCCATATTTGATGTATCAGGGGTTTTATTGATAGGTTCTATATCTATAATCTCTTCTTCAGTTCCCTCAATTTCATTCTGTAAAGCTAGTTCCGACAATTTAGCATTTAGATGACCTAAAGCAAAAGATGCAACACCCAAATCATCAAGCCAGCCTGTTATTGGGATAAAATCTGGGATGAGGTCAAATGGAGCTATCAAATATAATAGGGCTCCAACAACAACCCCTTTATCAAGCATTGTGGTATTACTAGAAGTAAAATAACTCCATAATTGACCTGCTTTGTCTAAAATTCCTACATTCTTAACTCTTTCTCTCCAGCGTTTATATTTCTTATTTACTTTTCTGACACCTTCTTCTCTTTGACCCTGTTTTACCCATTTAGATTCTAAAAACTCTTTACCTTTCATCATTTTCCCTTTTAAAAATAAGATTGTATTTTTATGATAATTTTTTATAAAAATAGCATTGGTGCTAATAAATTCAATAAGTATTTCCCAAAATAATTGGTTGCGTTCACTCAAGGGGATCTGAGCATAATTTAAGCAAAATTAGTAGAAAACATCAGAGTTCACTTTAAATCATAATGTAAAAAAGAAAAAAAGGAACTCTTATGCTAACCATTCCAATCCAGGGCTGTTCAATTCTAAAATACGCTGAAAGTGTAATTCATATTAGCCTAGGGTTTTAACCCTAGGTTTTGATAAAATAATAATAAACTCTGAAAGAGTTTTTCATAAAAAAATATTCTAATTTATGAAATGCTCTTTCAGAGCATGACATTTTTAAATACATAATCCTAGGGTTGAAACCCTAGGCTAATATGAAATGTGCCGTTGGCACAAATAAATCAACTTAAAAATTTAGAATTGAACAGTCCTAATCCCAATCAAGTTAGAATATCTATTAGAAATACCAGATTGCAATATGGATACAATTACAAGCAACTCCAAAGAATTAAGAAATTTTCTCCTTTCTACTTACTCTACTTTTTTAAGACAAAAATGCAAGAAATAGAGGTATTCTATAAGTTACTATTTCACTTTTCTTAAAATTAAATTGTAATAGTGATTTTATTTATGAGCAAGGGTTATGGATTTATATTTCAGGAGGAATCTAATTTGATCTTTATTGACTTAGTAAAAGCCCAAGAAGCTTTCCTCGAATCAGTTAGAGTATTTCTAAAAGATTCCCTTAACCGCATTGCAAAGTTTTTGACAGAAACATAAAAGTTAAGGATATACTTTCTTCCTATTTTCTGTAGCTCTTTTTTTCCTCTTTTAATTTTTTTAATAAAGTATTTTGCATCTTCAATTGTGACTGTCTGTTTTTTTAAAAAGACAGTCCCTTTTTTGCAAGGTGATTTACCCCTCAAGAATATTTTTTCTTGACTGAAAAGAACAGAAGAAGACATCAACAAGAATATGGTTAAAATGAGTATGTTAATCTTTATATGCTTCATTAGATGTTCCTTTCGGGGATTAGTAATTCTACTATCTAGATGGTTCACTAAAAGCTTTTTTAGCCACGAATGCACGAATTTAAGTACGAATGATTAATTCTTTGAGAGTATTTTTCCCTTTAATTTTCATAAAAAAAGAAAAAGCTAATCAAAACATCATAAATAATTGTTTGAAATTTGTATAAAAAAGTCCTTATTCGTGTATTTGCCATTCCCGTTGGTCATTGCTGATATAAAATCAGCCTCATTGCAAGCAAAGTGTGGCAACCCAAACTTCTTTTCGTCCATGGTCTATTTACTAGAAATAAGAAGATAACTTGCTTAAACATTTTTAGAATCAATAGTCATAATAAAAATAAAAAACCTCATAAGTTCTTCTTTAAATTCAAAATATCTGTAAGGGGTTAGCTTAGAATTAGAGCGTACCTTCAGCACGTATGGTGGGTGGGTAGACCCTCTAGGGTTGTACTCTGTTTACCCCAGGCTAATATAGCCCAGCCCTTCAGACTGAAATGCTAAGCTAAACGGTTAAGAAAGTGAGGCGTAGAAAATCAAAATAGCGAAAATCGGAATTTATTTGCTAAATCCTCCCTTAAAATCCCTTTATCTAAACGCTGTACGAAAAGGTTTTTAAAGAACCAAAAACCTTTTCACACAAGCTCGCATGAGTTCAAAATTAGAGATTTTGAACTTTATTTAAGATGAATGCTGACTTGTTAACCAGAACTCCAAGTTATCGAGCAACTCAGATTCCTTTTTTTATACACGATGGTCCGTTAGCAGTAATATTCGTATTTTTTATGGCAAGACTTTTTGGAGTATCAATTTATCTCTCTTAATATAAATGAGATAAAATGTGTTTTAAAAAATCAACTTTTAATTTTGGTTTCGGCTTGTCTGGGTTGGAAATTAAGAAAAAACTCAAAAAATATCCTGTTAATCCTGCAAATCCTGTAATCCTGTCTAAAAAGTAAAAAAGAGATCATGTCTAAACCAAGTTGTGGTTATACAAGATTATTTAAGGAAAGGGCATTTGACAGGATTGCATGATTTTCAGGATAGAC
>JAYEIY010000157.1:0-5294 GCA_034660375.1 Verrucomicrobiota bacterium | reverse complement strand
TAATCCTGCAAATCCTGTAATCCTGTCTAAAAAGTAAAAAAGAGATCATGTCTAAACCAAGTTGTGGTTATACAAGATTATTTAAGGAAAGGGCATTTGACAGGATTGCATGATTTTCAGGATAGACAGGATGGAGTTATTGGTCCGTTAAATGTGTTTTTAAAAATCAACTTTTAATTTTGGTTCCGGCTTGTCTGGGTTGGGGAATCGGAGTTGCGAGTATGTTTTGGTTTGAGCAAGGAATTTGAATTACCGAGTAACTACTTTTTCTTTTTTAGCAAATTAAAGATAAAAAAGTACTTTTTTTTGCATGAGGATATGCAAAGTACCTTTTTTTTGCATGAGGATATGCAAAGTACCTTTTTTTTGCATGAGGATATGCAACAGAACTCTAGGTTATCGAGCAATTCAGATTTTTTTTTATCGACGATAGGGAATCTGAGTTGGGTGTTCGTCAGCCTTAAACCGATGAGTTCTGGCATAATAAAGTAGGGGGCGCGGAATTGGCAAAAAAGGGCGTGTTATCACATTACACAACTAGAAATGAAATAGCTGTAAATGGGGAAATGAAGCTAGGTTTTAATTTTTTTTTGATAAAATTTTATTTTGAGGTAAAATCAACATTTTTTAGATTTTGCTGGAAAACTTGAGATTAATGATTAATGGCTCTTTTTTGTTAACTGTAGCATAAAATCATTAATTTCTATGTCATCTCTTACATTGTAAGAAACCAGATTGGTGAAAAGTCTATCTGCCAATGCAAGGGAATATTCTGCATCATTTATTTTTAAATTATTTATCCAGTCTTTTTTTCTACTGTGAAAAATTTCGGGATTTGGTAAATCATCTATTTTAATTCCTGATGCCAGAAGTAGGAGTTGTGAATACCAGCAATGTATGGCACTAAGAACCTGGGTTCTGAGTTTCAAATAAATAGATTCGGTAAGCGCGGATTCTTCTTCTGAGAGTAATTTTGCAAGTTTTTTATCACTTTTTGCTTCTTTTTCCCAATATATTTTGTCTGTATCATTGGAGTCGTTTACAAGCTTTTTCGCTTTATCCCTTAATGTTTTAAATATTTTATTAATTTTTTTTGTGGCAAGAAGTCCTATTTTTGCTCCGGAATATGGTATTACACTTGCAAGAATGTCAAATAAAAGTTCACTCTCTTCGAAATCATAATTGTATTTATTTTCCCGCAGTGGAATGGTTTGTGTGCGGGAGATTATGGTTGGGAGCAGTTGTTTTATTTCTCTTGTGATAAGAAAAATTATGGAGCGCGGGGCTGGTTCTTCGAGCGTTTTCAGGAATTTATTTTGTGTTTCTTCATTCATTCTGTCAGCTTCGTGGATAATTCCAACTCTTATATATCCTTCAGGAATTCTGCGATGAAAGAAGTTTTCCATTTCAATAATTGATTTTACAACAATGCTTCTGCTTTTTGATTTTGGTTTGAGTTCGAGTTTATATGGATAGGTATTTTTTTCTATTTGTGTACACTTTTGACATTTGTTGCATGGACCGTTATTAGAGGTCAAGTTTTTACATAAAATTGTTTTAATAAAAAATTTGCAAAAGTTTTCAGCTTCTTGAAGGTTATCGCAGGAAAGTAAGTATGCATGACCTATGCGTTCATTTTTTACTGCATTTGTTATATATGATCTTATTCGTGCAAATTGTGTAGTATCTTTCATTTTATAGCAAGTAGTTATTTGATTTTTTGATAAAATTAAGAGTCTTAGAAAGAATTTTGTTATGGATGTCATTCTTATCTGCGTCTGCCGATATTGTTGTTATACGGTTTGGTTCTTCTTTTGCCAGCTGCAGATATGCATTTCGAACCTTATGGTGGAACTCTCTGGACTCATCTTCTATTCTATCCTGTAATCCAAGAGGATTTTCTCTTTCCATAGTTCTTTTAAAGCCTTTTTCTACTTCAAGATCAAGTAGAAAGGTTAATTCCGGCAAGGTACCTGATGTGGAGAAATTGTGGAGGGAGTTTACCATATCTTTATTAATTCCTCTGGCAGATCCTTGATAGGCTGTTGTTGAATCAGCAAATCTGTCACATATTATAATGCCTCCTTTTTTCAGGTGTGGTTGGATAAGTTTTTTCACATGTTGAGCGCGGCTTGCACAGAAGATAAGTATTTCTGCTTCATCGCATACTGCTTCTTTGCCACATACATGTTTTACAATTCTACGCAGTTCTTCTCCAACTGGTGTGCCACCGGGTTCTCTTGTGTAAAGAATTTTGTATCCCTCTTGGGTCAGTTTCTCTCCAAGCATCTTTGCTTGAGTCGATTTACCTGACCCTTCTGGACCTTCAAACGTAATAAATAGTCCTTTTTTATTTTTTTTCATCTATATTTTAGTCCGTTCTTTGTTATTTATGTTTTAAGAGACATAAGAAATTCAATATTTGTCTCAACTTTTTTCAATTTGGCAATAATCATTTCCATTGCATCCGTAGGGGGTACATTATTCATTGCCTTGCGGAGTAACCAGATCTTTTCAAGTTCATCTTTGTGCATAAGGAGGTCTTCTTTTCTGGTTCCCGATTTTTTAATATTTATTGCCGGATAGATTCGTTTTTCTACGAGTCCTCTATCCAAATGTAATTCCATATTTCCTGTACCCTTAAATTCTTCAAAAATAACTTCATCCATTCTGCTTCCGGTTTCTACAAGAGCAGTGGCAAGAATAGTTAAACTTCCTCCCTCTTCAATATTTCTGGCAGCACCGAAGAAACGTTTTGGTTTCTGAAGAGAACTGGCATCAACTCCACCGGAAAGAATTCTTCCGCTGTTAGGTTGTACTGTATTATATGCTCGGGCAAGTCGGGTGATACTGTCCAGTAAAATAACGACATCTTCTCCGTGTTCAACCATTCTTTTTGCTTTTTCAATAACCATTTCTGCAATTTGTACATGTCTTTCCGGTGGTTCATCAAAAGTTGAGTTTACCACCTCTCCTTTTACCGAACGTTGCATGTCTGTAACTTCTTCAGGGCGTTCATCAATTAAAAGTACAATCAATTTTACATCAGGATTATTTGTTGAAATACTATTGGCAATTTTCTGTAGAAGTACAGTTTTTCCGGTTCTTGGTGGAGCGACGATTAGTCCACGCTGTCCGCATCCGAGAGGTGTAACAATGTCAACAACTTTCATTGATATTTCATCTTTTTCTCTTTCTAAGATCAAGCGTTTTTCTGGATAGAGGGGAGTCAGGTTTTCAAAAGGAATTTTATGCTGTTTTGCTTCAGGTTTTTCTTCATTGACGGATTCTACTTTTATCAACGCAAAAAAACGTTCTTTTTCTCTAGGATGCCTTATTAGTCCGACTACATTATCACCGGTTCTAAGAGAAAAGCGTCTTATCTGTGATGGGCTTATATAAATATCTTCTCTACAGGGAAGATAGTTGTATGCAGGAGAGCGCAGAAAACCAAAACCATCCGGCAGGATTTCCAAAATACCACCTCCGTAAAGAAGTCCACTTTTTTCTGCAATTGCGCTTACTATTTCAGAAACCAAATCATGACGATTTATGGCTCCAACCCCTTCGATTGAGAGGTCAATTGCCATTTTTGAGAGTTCTTTTGCAGATTTATTTTGAAGTTCAAATAAATTTAGTTTAGGGAGGTTGAAGTTTTGCTTTTTTTTATTGTTATGTTGCTTATTCTGTTGTTCTTTATTAGTGTTTTTACTGGTCTTTTTTTTATTATTCATATTTCGATTGTTGTTTTTTTGTTGTTTTGGTTTTGAATGTTTTTTTTCCATTACTTATCTCCGTTATTGTTTTAGTTTATTTAGGCATTGCATGAAAAGTTTTTTTCTCTTTGTTCAAAGGCTTTTCATACACTGTTTATTTATTAATATTTTGCACTGTTTTTCCAGCATAGAAATGGAAGTGGTATTTATTAGTACATAATCTGCTAACTCGACTTTTTTGTCAGCACTGAACTGATTTGAAATTCTTTTTTTTATTTCATTATTATTTAATCCTCTTTTTTTTAAACGCTCGTTAGTGAGGTCGTAATTTGTCCACAAAGCAATGGACGCATCAAAATGTTTTTGCCAAGTTACCTCAAATAATAGAGGAACTGCACAGAAAACGAAATCGTCCATATTGTGTTCAGTAAATCTTTGTTTTACTGTTTTAAGTACTCGTGGATGAATTATGTTTTCAAGCCAGGTGAGTTCTTTTTTATCACTGAAAACGATAGAAGAAACATTCTTTTTAAGTTCTCTAATATTACAGATCGAAAAATCTTTTCTCCAATGATCAGAAAGAGTATTTATAAAATCAGTGTCTTTCATGTATAAATCATTAACAATTTCGTCTGTATCAAAGCAGTAAAAACCCATTTCTTCAAAGATTTTTAATGCAGTTGTTTTCCCCGACGCAATAGTGCCTGTAATTGCAATGTTCATTTTTATTCCATTAGTTTTTATCTAGTCCACTAGTACAATCCAATTCGCTAGTTCTGACAAATTCGGTTATTTTAATTCGATTATTTAGACCCTGCACGAAAAGGTTTTTAAAGAGGCAAAAACCTTTTCACACAGGCTCTCTAAGTTTAAAATCAAAGATTTTGAACTTTATTTGAGATTAATACTGACTCGTTAATAATGATTTTAAGTGTTATTTGTTCAAAAAAATAACTGCAAACAAAAACAAACAGTGTACAAAAAGCCTTTGAGCGAAGCGAAAAAGGCTTTTCCTGCAATGTCTATGTAAAACTTTACCAATACCTCAGCTTTTCTTTCCAATAGAATGATTTTTTTTCCCAAAAGAAAGGATCTAATGGAATACTCCCACTCTTCGCATCACACAGATGTCAACACGCATTTTAGTAGTACGTCATCTCCGAGGACGTGTACTTTGTGTGCTCGTCCCCGGAGGTGACGAAGTACTAGGGAAACGTTTTGGATCACGCAGAGCGATAATTCCGACCGAGGCACGAGCGGAGGGCTTGCTCTTTCAATTAATCAATTCTGCAATTCCTCAATTCCTCAATTCCTCAATTTCTCAATTTCTCAATTAAGTGCTGGCAGGGGAAAACTTTTCTTTTGTATGAGATTTTGTTGAAATTGTATTCAGTTCTTTTCTTATCTTTTTATATATTTTTAGTTTCAATTGTGTAGTTGCCCTTTTTAAAGGATTCTAATGAAACATACGAAAAAAAACATTCAATAAAATTGTTAAAAGATTTTTTTCCATAATAATCACCATCTCCAGAGTAATAAAAAGCATCACCTTTATTGTTTTTTTCGAAAGAATAATTA
>JAYEIY010000156.1:0-2150 GCA_034660375.1 Verrucomicrobiota bacterium | reverse complement strand
GCAATGACCAACGGGAATGGCAAATGCACGAATTTAAGGATAATTAATTCTTTGAGAGGATTTTCCCTTTAATTTTTATAAAAAAAGGGAAAAAGCTAATCAAAACATCTAGAACTCATCGGTTTGAGGCTAACGAACACGCAACTCAGATTCCCTATCGTGGATAAGAAAAAGAAAATCTGAATTGCTCTATAATCTGGAGTTCTGTTGCATATCCTCATGCAAAAAAAAAGTACTTTGCATATCCTCATGCAAAAAAAAAGTACTTTGCATATCCTCATGCAAAAAAAAGTACTTTGCATATCCTCATGCAAGAAAAAGGTACTTTTTTTATCTTTAATTTGCAAAAAAAAGGAAAAGTAGTTACTCGATAATTCAAATTCCTTGCTCAAAACAAAACATACTCGCAACTCAGATTCCCTATCGTGGATAAAAAAGGGAATCTGAGTTGCTCGATAACTTGGAGTTCTGAACATCATAAATAATTGTTTGACATTCGTATAAAAAAGCCCTTATTCGTGCATTCGTGGCAACTCAACCCTTTCCCTGCAATGTCTATTTAGTAGTATAAGCTTCAATATCAGCATATTACCCAAATTACGTATAGCCTTTGTAGGTGCTAGGCTTTCTTCATTCTTTCCATTTATTTCATGTTTTCCATCAAAGTTTTAAAGTTGAGGTAATCTTATTAGATTTACTAATTTTTCATAGCCTTAATTTTTCAATTAATCTTTTAAGTTCCTGAATTTATTTAAAATACGGTCGACCTTTGCAAGCCCTGTTACTTTTAATCTTTTTAAAATTTCTTTTTGTTTATCTGTTAAGATTGTAAGGCAATAATTGCTTTGGTCTAAATTTTTAATATAGATTTCATCAATAGAGCAATCTTTAAACTCCTTGTAAACAGAATGATGAGTTTTTATATCTTCAGAGATTTCCCCAGGTTTTTCTTTCAATAAGTTGGATATCGTTCTATTGATTAGGTATGACAATACACAAATCGTATAATGAGCCTTGATATGCTTTTCCAGCCATACATAAACAGGAGCAATATCAAGAAAAGATTTAATATCTCTAAATGCATCTTCAATAATAACTTTTTCTCTATATGGAGCAAGAGTGTCTTTAGATGAAATAAGAAATTCCCCATTATTATCCTGTTCACTTAGATTCGAGACAAGTAACCAAAATCCGTCAAGTTCTATTGCCTTTTTTTTCAGGTTTGAATTGATGCTTAAGCGTCCCTTAAATGTCTTAATTTCAGTGTCATTGTTTTTAACGAGAATATCTTCCAATTCTATATCTGCAAAAGATGTGATTTTCATTCTTCTTAAAACTTTTTTAAATTTATTTTTTGTTGCATCAATATTTCTGCTTTTCTTTGCTTCCAACAACTCTTCGTTGATTTCCGGAATTATCTCAGAATTTAAAATTTTTATATTCTTTTCCCTTGCATTTCTTTGATCAATAAACAATTGGGGATTGAAGCATAATATGTATCTTCTTTTCTTCTCGACTTTGATTTCTCTGTAATAAGTAGTTGTATTAATCTTGATGAAAAAGTTACTGTTCTCTATTTTTTCATAGACATTTTCAACAGTAAAATCAGTATATTTATTAAAATTAATTTTATCATTGCAAATACCTTTTATTTGGTTTTTATCCATTGCTGAAATATATTTTATTTTATCTGATTCAAACTTATCTAAATTTTTATCAGAGACAAAGCCTCTATCAAATACAGCCGTAATATTCAAATCTTTAAATTTCTTTTTACATTTATCCAGCAACCATTTAACTGTTTTAGAATCTGCAGTTCCGCCAGGTAAAACCTCCCAATAAAAAGGTAAACCGTTTTCCGTCACTAAAAGGGCTAATACAACATGAGTCTGATAACCCTCTTTGGAGTGTCCATATTTAGAGATAAGACATTTTGTACCGGAAAAAGTTGTCGACGATAAATCGTAATAAATTTGATTTAATTTATTGGGAAAACGTTTTTGATATTCTTTGAATAGATGATTTGTTATATTTTCTTTGTTGTTTTCAATGTGTTTCAGTTCTCTGAAAACACGAGAATTATTTAATTTATCTTTATCTATGTTAAGTAACTGGGGCAATGACGTTTTCTTAAACCATTTCGTCACTCC
>JAYEIY010000155.1:0-10842 GCA_034660375.1 Verrucomicrobiota bacterium | reverse complement strand
CAAAAACAAAGAACCAAAGGAATCCATAGTGAAAGTATGAGAGTCTCCATCTGCTAGCCAGACCTCTTCTTCCTGATCAATTCTATTCATATCTATGTTACTAAGCAAATTCTTGTGGGAGGACGGATATCGTCTTCTGTCACAAATATACATCCATATTGTATGTGCAGCTACGCTTTCTGCAGAGTATTTAAGATTTCCATGTTCTTTTGCTATCTTTGATGAAACTGCAGAGATTTTACTAGTACTTGTCATGCTTAATACCATAACCATAACAACCGATATGACCCCAAGTACTATAATCAGTGCAATTCCTTTATTTTTGTTCATCTTATAGAACATTTTATTTCCATTTATTTGATGCTCGACGTTGAGCGTTCGATGTTTGAAGTTCCGGTTACAGCAGTTTTTTTTAAGATTATTCATAATACTTTTTTATTAATTTATTTTTAGTCTTGAATGTTTAATTTGCAATATTTAGACAGTGTATGAAAAGCCTTTGAACGAAGTGAAAAGGCTTTTCGTGCAATGTCTATTTCGTGAAGTTACAGTGAAAATCCGTGAGTCAAATTTATCACAGGATTTCAATCTTTGAGTCTAGAAAAAGAATGAAAGAGCTGTCGGGCTTCCTGTAGTGTCTTTTTTGTTTTGTCAGTTGGAATGAGTTCTTTGATTTTATATTTTTCCATGACTTTTAAAATCTGAGCAAAGGATGAAATAGTTGCGGTCATTGTTTGCAATGTAATATCGGAGTTAAAGATGCTGTGTGCAAAACCAAATTTGATTTTTTTAGGATTTGGAAAGTATATTGTTGTGGAGTCGTTGTGTTGATTTTGAAATTGATAAAGAAGTCCAAGAAAAAGTGCATCTTTTACGTCTGGAATGATGTCTTTAAGGTCATAATAGTTGACAATCTCAAGGAGTTTCGAACATGTTCGTGTATTCTGTGCTGTTGACATAGTACACATATCATCGCCAAAGGTTCCTATGCCATCAAGGTAGGGCAAAGAATTATTTTGTTTTTTTGTTAGTGTTAGTCCTATATTAAGAGCCCGCTCTATATATTTTTTATTATCAGTTTTATTAAAAAGTATATGCAATGCTTCAACTATATACGGATTCATTTCTATGTTAATTTGTCTTGACAGAATATTGTCCGTTGCCAAAGATGCTCTTTTTAAAAACATTTTATTGCCAGTATGCTTGTGTAACATCAGTAAACACAGAACAAGTTCTCCGTTTAATTCTTTTCTTGTTCTAACTATAATTTCATTCGTTTCAGAAAATCTTTGAGAAATAAAGCTTCCATCGGAACGTTGTTGTTGGATAAAATATCTAATCATTGCAATTATTTGTTTTTTATAGGCTTCAGAATCAGTCAGTTGAGCATATTTAATGAGAAGCATCAGCATTTTTGCATTGGTATTAATATCAACAAGAGAGTCTTCTACGATACAGGAAGACTTTTTAATGTATTTGTATTCTTTCAAATATTCGAGAAGAAAGGATATGATCTTTTTTGTTGTTTTTTGTATTTTTTTGCTTTTTTGGAACTCATATACTTCAAGTAGAGAATATGCTGCAGATATTTGATCATAAATATTTATATTTTCATAGTATTTATCAACAGAGGGAATATAGCCCCCCTGAAAACTGTAGTTTTCATTAAGCATTTTAAGCATATACCGTATAGCCAAAATCATTCTTGTTTTTATTTGCTTGAATGAGACCTGAGTATATACGGGATGTCCCCTCAGAAGTTTTTGAATTTTTCCTGAAGAATCAATAAAATATGAGGCTGTTGAGAAAAAGAATATCTCTTTGTTTCTACTATTCGTAGCAATCTTGTTCCAAATTCCGAAAACTTTTATATCTTTGTCTTTTGCATAAAGATATTCTGATATCCTCTCTGGTACCAGACGTCCGATTTTGTCAATAAAATTATTACAGAGAAGTTGCTGTGGAAGAAAGGTAAAACCCGTAGCTTGTGAAAAGGCGACCCCATATAAACTGGGATCTGGAATAGAGTTTCTTCTTATTTCAAATTTTTTTTGTTGTTTAGAACTGATAACAAAATCAATTTTAAGGTCAAAATCATTGATGTTTAAGATTTTTTTCTTTAAGTTTTTAATTGCGGAGTCTGCCGCATCCTTGTATCCTCTTCCAGTTCCTATAAAAATCTCCGGCAATCTACTGGCTGATGAACGATAAGTTAGACAAATTATTTGAGGAGAGGAGCCAGAAAAAAGATTTTCAGACAAAATAATCTGTTTTTCATTTTTTGCTATTTTGGAATATATGTAATAAATTAGTTTTTTGGAATATTGTGGAGAAAGTACAAAGTTTTTTTCTATAGAATTAAACCAAATGTTCTCATCCCTCTCTGATTCCCCGAAAAGCTTTTCCGTTGTAAAAATAAAGATATTTAAGAAAAGTAGTGTAACAAGAGACTTTTTTAAGTTATTCATTTTTATTTTCTGGTTTTTTATATTTTGCAGAAACATTGATGCTGATGCCCCCTCTGGGCATAAATTTGCCGATAATTTCCATTTCTTTGGGGCTGCAATTTGCGACAAGATCGTCAAGAATTCGGTTCACTGCCTCTTCATGAAATGTATTAAAATTGCGGTAAGAAAAGAGATATAACTTAAGTGACTTGCTTTCAATGCACTTTTTATCTGCAATGTAATGGATTGTTATTTTTCCGAAATCCGGCTGACCGGTAACCGGACAGCACGATGTAAATTCCGGACAATCGAATGTAATAGTATAATCACGCGAACTATAGCGATTCTCAAACGTTTCGAGAATTTTTGATGATGGTTCATTCGGCACGACTGTTACGCTTTTTGTCAGTAAAGTAAGATCTTTTATATAGTTTGAATTCATCCTGTTTACTCCTCATTGATTAAAAATATAATTTAACTTTCTTTCATTCTTATGTCTTTATTTGCGGATTCCGCAAACTGTTTTTTTACTTGTTGAGTAACCGTCAAATGGCAGACGCAACGCGACTGTCATTCGTGCGGTTGACTCAGTTGTTCAGCAGTGCTCACTCGTAAGTGTTGCTTTCTGTTACGGTAAAATTCTGCCAATGAGTACCTGTCGCTGGGTTAATTGTGCTGATGTCTCCACAATTCACAAAAGCATTCTGATCTACGTAGATCCTGACCGGACCAGGACCTATCTCGAAAGGCTCAGGAACGTTTGTCGTGTGACCAATTCCCATGTTTGGTCCAATACGCTCGTAAAAAAGCGGCGACCTCGGAATGTTCTCGAAACGGTTCTGCACGATGTCTACGTTGACATTGTCCGCAAGCCCCACGCCAGATGACGGAGACTCAGAGGACAGCTTGAACGCTCCATACGTCCAAGGCCCACCCGTCTCACTGGACCCGTAAAACGTATTTCCTAGAATCCTGGCCCAAGCGTTTTCTTGTAATTGCATCATGGCTCCACAGTCTCGGACAGTGTTGTTTTCAAAGATAATAGGTGTGCCGGCATGGAAATTCAAAACGACACCCGTGCGGGCATGGCTGATATGATTATGCCTGACGATCGGACTCGCCTTGTGTGTGTCTATTGCCTCATGTCCGATATCATCCAGTATATTGTACTCGAAGATGGGGGAGCATTGAAACGCGTGTAGGGCACCCCAAAACGTATGCCACACTGTGCAATGCTGAACAGAGACGTTGTCCGTTCCGTGTGCTGCGGGTCCCGTATGAACCCACTCGATTGTGACGTATTCCAAGTCCCCTGTACTTCCTTCTCTGAACCAGAGTCCGTGCCAGTCCGTCTGTGATGGAGACACAGCATCGGAGGTCAGTTGTATGACGGCATCGGGGGTGCCGATGGCGATCAAGCGTCCGTACACATTGATCCCAATATGGGATTTCCCGTAATCGTCGAGCGTCGTCGGATCGTCAGTTGTCAGCTCATCAACGATCCCGGACCCGCCCGCATGCTGGTCATCGCTGTTGGCAGCAACGCGTATCGTGGTTCCCGGTTCTACGGTTACCGTCACTCCCGAATCAATCCACACGTCGCCGGTGAGGTGAATCTCGCCAGACCACGTCTGGTCGGCGACAATGTGGCCGGTTATGCTCGCGCTCTCCACACGAGTGTCTATGCTGCCCCCCGGGCCATTCTTACAGCCTACGATCAGCAGAAAAGGCAGGATCAATGTCCAAACGGTGTACTCTCTCATATCATTCCTTTTGGTTTGGCACGAACGTTTGAGCTCAGGTACTAGCGATTAGCCGGTTACTTGAAGCGATTTTATTCGGATTTTTTATTGTGTTCCATTTTCTCTTGCAAGTGATGTATATAAGCTCTCTGTATTGGAGTCATCACAATCAACAACGGAGATATTATAGAAAATCCCAAAAGAACTAACACATTCTTCAAGTTAAATCTCGGTTCGTCTTTTGAAAATATTCCAACCCCAATCTGAGCAAGAAGATCAGTTAAATACATCAAAGGAACAAACGGAAGAAAAAGAATATCTTTAAGCAAATATTTCATGATTGATTGTCAGTTTCGAACAGTGAGTTTAGTTGCCGACCGTAGGGAGCTCAACTACAATGTTCTTGTTAAAATTCATTTTAAGTTTATTTTTAGAAAACAAGAAGCATTATTTACATCAGTAACTAGCATGATAACAGCTTCCTTTGCTGTATTATAGTTAGAGATAAGTTTAGAAAATGCTTGTTTTGATGATGCGTTATCAAAATAATCCAAGGCTTCTTGCTTTGTTCTATAATCAATTTTAGAGATATGACCATCAAAACAGGTAAAAGTTACAAATGCTCCTCTTCCTGATTCTTTAAAACATTCTTTGAATACCTTAGAGACTTCTGAGATATTTTTCTTTAATATTTCAAGTGCCTCATATATTTGTCTTTGTATTTCATTCATTTGTTTTCATCCTTTTTAATACCTAGATTACTTGTCCTTTTGTATCGGAGCGGAAAAAGGATTAAGTGCATCTTTTGGTTTTCTGTTTATTTAAATTTAACTAATGCTCCAAAAGCGTTTTCTTCGCAATTAATAGTATATGTATCAATAATTCTATTTTCATCCCTAAAAAATACTTCTTTTCTTTTTACGAACATTTCTAATAAATCATCTAAAGGTTCATTTAATAAATTTTGAAATTCATCAATGATTTTCTTTTTTAATTTATTGTCTTTTAAAACGCAATAATTCCACATTAGGACACTAGCGTCAGACATAGCAGAATTATATTCTATTCCCATATCATCTATATGCCATGGAGAAAACATGAACCATAATGTATTTGTGAAATCTTCCATATTTTTCTGAGAACAATTATTATAGGAATGTTCGTAATTTATGACATTTTTAATATGCCGTTGAATTAACCTAGATTATTCTAGTTTAATTGCATTGCTTTTCAACTTTTTCTGATATTTTTTATTTAGACATTGCACGAAAAGCCTTTTTCACTTCGTTCGAAGGCTTTTTCTACACTGCCTACATAATCTCTTTTCCTTTTATATCAAGGAATGTAAGGAATGTATGGAGTGTGAATAAAAAAAAACTTAAATCTACAGAAAAAGAAAAAAGACTCCTCAAAACATTGTTTTTTCCCTTTTAGGTGATTATTTTATTTTACTTCAAAAAAACTAACTTCAATATCATCAAACTATGATAAAAACAATTTCAAGATTAAGATTTGAATATGAAAATCTGAATACTCTTACGTATGACATAATTGCTGAATGTGAATTTTCAAAAGGAGAAATTTATGATTTTCATATTCCTGTAAAAAAAGAAGAAGATCTTGTTTTGAGACAAAAATATCTCCTTGCCAGATTGCACAATATTTTGACAGTATCTTCTCCTAAATGTGTTACCCTATATGTTCCTGAAGAAATAATAGATGAAATCTTAAGTTACCGACAAATTCTCTTAAATACGTCTAAAAGTTATTCTATTATTCCTGAAATAATTGAGAGAATGTATCAAACTAGACTGAAGATAGATGTATTTACACATCAGGATATAAAAAAAAGAAGGACCCTTGTTAAGGTAACAAACAATAAACATAAAATCTTTAATTCAGTTAAGGAAAAGGCAAATGGAATCATTATGGGAGTTGATTTCGGGGGAACTGACTTAAAAATCGTTATTCTTCAGAATTCTGAGATAATATTTTCTATTGAACATGTTTGGAATCCACCCCCTAAGCAATATGATAATCCCAAAAGTTATCAGGAAAATATTTTGCAGCTCATTTATTTTTCTCTTGCAGTAGTAAGTTTGAAGCAAGAAGATGGACTTTATGAAATGAAAGAGGCTGCCAGAATGCTTGTTGAAGATGAAAACAGTTCTCTTGCTGAAAAGGATAAATTTACGTATAGAGTGAAAAATGCCGAAATTATATTCAAAAAACCGCTTTATGTAGGACTTAGTTTTCCAGATATTATTTTGAATAATATGATTGTAGGAGGTATGACTTCTAAATATACAGCCCTCAGAGAAAAGTTTACTTCAGAAAACGGAGTTTTAAAAGAAGATTATTGGGAGCAGTTTAATAAATTTATTCGTCCCATGCCATTAAATATAGCCAAATCTTTGAAAAAAAGATTTTCAGAAAAAATTCCTGTACATATAATAAATGATGGTAATGCAGGAGCGCTTTGGGGTTTTTCAGAATCAAATAGCCATGGTATCCTGGCTTTTTCTCTTGGCACAAGTCTTGCGGGGGGAGGGGGGATTAAGCGAAAACCACTTGAAGGAATTTTTGAAATAGGAAATATGATTATATTGCCGGAAGCGAATGAAAAACAAGATAGAATACATCGTAATCTCGACTTATACGGAACAGCACAGCAACTTTTATCTCAGGATACTGTATTTCATTTGGCAGAAAAAAAAGGACTTATTAATGAATTTCCACAAATAGATGAGGCAAATGTTCTTAAACAAATTCAAAAAATGGTAGAAAAGAATAATTATGATGCCATAGATATATTTCAAAAAATGGGGGAAAATTTAGTTTTTGTTTTAGATTCACTTCTTTTAGCTATACCGGACACAGAGTTTGATCAATTAATTCTTTTTGGGCGGGTTGTCAGGGGTAAAAGTGGAGATATTTTAATGAAAAAGGCACGAGATATTCTTCAAAAAGATCCTCTTTTTAAGAGAATTTCTAAAATAAAAATATGCAGAGCATCCGAGCTACACGATGACAAAAATAGAAAAAACAACTCTTTCAAATATAATGTTTTTGCTCAGGCATTGGGCGCAATCGTTAATATTTAGACATTGTACGAAAAGCCTTTGTCGTTTAGCTCAAAGGCTTTTCGTACACTGTCTGTTTCTGTTTGCGGTTGACTTCTTCTAAAAAGAATATTGATAAATAATAAGAAAATTTCCAGATTTTGTTGGATTTTTTTTAAGCAACAGTTATACTACAATTAGGAATTGTATTTTATCTAAAAATAAGGCAAGGAAAAATATGGAAGAAAATAATACTATTTTAATAATCGACGATGAAATATCAATAAGAAATATGTTAAAGGTTTTTGTTGAATCTCATGGCTATGAAGCCATCACAAAACCTTCAGCAAAAGAAGGGTTGGCAACTTTACGTATTAAAAATATAAAATTGGTTCTTTTGGATATATGTATGCCTGAAGAGTCGGGGCTTGAATTGTTAAAAAAAATCAAATCAATAACCCCCTCTACAAATGTCATTATGATTACTGGACAGGAGAATATGGAAGTTGCAAAAGAATGCATGAAACTTGGTGCAAAAGATTATATTCGCAAGCCATTTGATATGGATTATCTGGAAACCAGTATCTTTGCTGAATATTTTTCGTAGCAATAAAATAAAAAGGAATCCCCTAATATGAAAATAAAAAAAAGATATCTCTTCTTGTTTCTTTTTGCTCTTCTCCCAATCGTTTTTAGCGCTTGCGCTAATTTGGAAGATATTAAAAAAAATCAAATTACAAAAGTTGAAACTATTTGCGAGCCGGAGAATAGTAGCAAGATTCTAAAGCAATCTGAGAATACTGAAACACAACTTGAAAAAACTGAAAAAACTGAAAAAACTCCAAACCATGATGTAATAGAATATATTTCTTTGGATGATTTAAACAAACAAACAAAAGGAAATTCTCAAACTCAAATAGGTCAATATAAACTAAAAACTGGCGATTCTGTAGAAATTTCTATTTTGGAGGAATCCAATATGACCAAAGAAGTCTTTGTCCTTCCAGATGGAACTCTTACTTTTCCCTATGTAGGAGAAATACAGGCCAAAGGAAAAACACTAAAAGATCTACGTAATAAACTTTCTGCAAAACTCTCTGAATTTTTTGTTGACCCGCAAGTCAGTATAATAGCAAAAACTATTCATAAAAATATAAAAAAGACTCGCTATGCTACAATTATAGGCGCAGTCTCTAGCTCAGGAAAATATCAATTGACCGATAAAGCAAAGATTCTTGATTTGATTGCAGATGCTGGAGGTTTGCAGTATACAGGAGGAGGGAAAATGATATCTAATCTTTCGGCTTCATATATTTCCAGAGATGGTAAACGAATACAGATTGATTTCGGGAAATTAATAAAAAAAGGTAATATGAGACACAATATCTTACTCAATGACGCAGATATCTTATATATAGCCAGTTCTCAAGCAAATAATGCTACTATCATTGGTGCGGTAACAAGATCCGGAAAATATGATTTAAGGGGTACCGATACACTTATTGATTTGATTGCACAAGCGGGAGGATTAAAATATATGGTTACTTCAGATGAAGGAGCCTTTTCTGCAGCAAATTTAAAGGCTTCGTACATATCTAGAAAGGGAAAAAGGTTAAATGTAGATTTTGATAAACTTCTTAGATTGGGAGATATGCAGGAAAATATTTTATTAGAGCCAGGAGATTTTGTTTATATAGCAGACACCGAAACAAGTGGAATTTATGTTATGGGAGAAGTGGAAGATCCTCGACTAATTCCATTCACTAGAGATATCAATCTTCTTGAAGCAATAGCTAGAAGCGGAGGTTTAACTGATGATGCAGAGAAAAAATATATTGCAATAATTCGTAATAATTTAGGAAAAAGACAGCTTATTAATATAGATTTGCAATCTGTTCTTACGGGGAAAAATATGCAAACAACACAATTGGAAGAGGGAGACATCGTTTTTATTCCCGAAAAGGGTTTAACCGGATATTCAAGAATGTCTGGATATATAGTGAATATGTTGAATTTGGTTTTAACCGGCTACCAAACCAGAGAAGCAGTGCGTTTCCCAAGATTGCACAGATAACGGACATATAAAATTCATTTTCTTATGAAATTAATTCTTAATGAAATATTTAAAAATGTAAATTCGTCTTGGCAGTATCGTTATACCTTTTCCTTTCTGCTAGCATTTGTTCTTGCATTGATTCTTATTCCGATTTCTATTGTACTGCTTAAGAGATTTAATATAATGGATCAACCCAATGAAAGAAAAGTACATCTAACCCCAATCCCCCGTATGGGAGGAATTGCTGTTTTTATTGCATTTGTTATTCCCATGATACTCCTTATGTTTTTTGATACTGCTCAGAAAGGTATTATTCTTGGCTCAGCAATAGCCCTGCTTATTGGAGCAATAGATGATATATGGGGGGTTCCTGCTACGTTGAAACTCTTGGCTTTGATCCTTCTTACTCTCTTTATCAGACAATATGGAGTTATTACGAATATTATATTTTCGGATAATTCTATAATAAATACAGTCTTAAACTTATTTATAAGCATTTTTTGGATAACAGGTGTTTGCAGTGCATTAAATGCAATTGATCATATGGATGGTTTGGCGGGGGGAATTTCTCTTATTGCAGCTCTGGCATATTTTGCGGTATCAATTCAGACGGGACAGATGTTTTGGGGATTGTTATCAATATCTCTTGCCGGAAGTCTTTTGGGATTTCTTGTTTACAATAAACATCCTGCAAAGATCTTTATGGGAGATAGTGGAAGCTTTTTTCTAGGATTTAGTTTGGCGTCAATAGGCATCATGGGAGGATGGGATTCTAATCCCATTAAAGCAACTATTATTCCAATTGCAATATTAAGTCTTCCTCTTTGTGATCTAATCTATGTCTTAATTTCAAGAAAAATAACTGGAACAACCAAAACCTTAAAAGAAAGCATTTCCTATTGTGCAAAAGATCATATTGGTCATAGATTACACAAAATAGGATTTTCTGATAAAAATACCGCTCGTATGGTTTATCTTGTATCGGGAACGATTGCAATCTCAGCGCTAATACTTAGAAATACAAAAATATTGGGATCTTTCTTGCTATTACTACAAATGGTGCTAATATATATTATGTTAGTTGCGCTTATGCAAATTTCGTCTACATCATCAAATACAGGGAAACAAGATGTCTGATAAAAGTAAAATGTTTACAGCTTTTTCATCTCCTGAAAAAAATAGCTTGGATTTACCGGTACATATTGAGTATTCCCAAAAAATGTATTTTAATACTGTGAATCTCCTTATGGATAAGGTGGATGATTTTCTTAACCTTGATGAAGTAGAATGTACTGCCATAAAAATCCAGGTCGAAAATATTATTGAGCAACTCCAGCAGGAACAAGAAATGTTGTTGGGGCTAGCCAATTCTTCATATTCTTACGTACTAAAAGAATTTAATGAATCAAATCACTATCTGGCTCCCATCTTTATACATAGTCTTAACGTTACTATTTACGCACTAAAAATTTCTATAGATCTTGGTATTCCGGAAGAAAGGTTAACTTATATTGGAATTGCATCTCTATTGCACA
>JAYEIY010000154.1:0-10843 GCA_034660375.1 Verrucomicrobiota bacterium | reverse complement strand
GCAATGACAAGACAGATTGTCTCATATTTTCATCGACCATGGAGCATAAATTAGCAATAAGTTTTTTTAATCTATCAATTTCTTTATTTAAATGCACTGACATAATAACCTCTCTTTTACATAATTTTAAGTATTCATTAACCGAATCGTCCGGTTATATAATCTTCTGTAGCCTGTTTATCAGGTTTATTGAATATTTTTTGAGTTCCTCCGAATTCTATCAAATCACCTTCATACATAAAAGCTGTAAATTTAGAAATTCGTGCTGCCTGCTGCATATTATGGGTTACAATAATGATAGTATAGTTTTTCTCAAGTTCAGATATTAAATCTTCAATTTTTGCGGTTGATTTTGGATCCAGGGCAGAAGTTGGCTCATCCATAAGCAAGATTTCTGGTTTAACAGCCAGTGCTCTTGCTAGGCAGACTCGCTGCTGTTGTCCTCCGGACATTGCCAACGCATTCTTTTTAAGACAATCTTTTACTTCATCCCATATTGCAGCCTGTTTAAGGCTTTTTTCTACGATATCGGATAATTCGCTTCGTTTTATTCCGTGTATTCGCGGACCGTAAGCGACATTATCAAAAATGGATTTTGGAAATACGTTTGGTTTTTGAAAAACCATGCCAATTTTTTTTCTTAATTTGACGACATCTACTTTTTTATTATAGATATTTGTCTCATCAAAAATCATCTCACCTTCGGCTGTACAATCAGGAATTAGATCATTCATTCTATTCATTGCACGTAGGAGTGTACTTTTTCCGCAACCACTTGGTCCTATTATTGCCGTGACTTCTCGTCTCTTAATCTTCAGAGAAACATCTTTTACAGCCTGAAAATTACCATAAAAAACGGAAAAATTATTTGTTTTTAAATGTATTTTTTTTGTTTCCATATTTACTCTTAATTTATATTTTTTATCATTGTAGAAAAGGGAAAAATCTTTTTTTGTTAAATGTATATTCTCTGTATTCACACTCACTCTTAATCTAAATTAAAATATTACTGTTAATTTTGAAGTTTTGAAGAAACTCTTGCTCGAACAAAAATTGCTACCAAATTCAATAAAACAACAACTGCAATCAGGGCGAGAACCATACCATACTGAACATGTCTTATTTCATCTACAGCTTCATGTTCTGTACAAAGATTGTAGATATTCCAGGAGAGTGACGGAGTCGGGTTTGTAAGTAACTGGTCTATCTTCAAGACACTTCCTACGCTTACGGCTGCAGTAAATATAATCGGGGCGGTTTCGCCGGCAGCTCTTCCCATGCTAAGAATTATACCCGTAAGGATTCCCGGCAAAGCCACAGGAAGCGTTACAGTCAAAGTTGTATAAATCTTTTCTCCACCTAGAGCCAAAGCGGCTTCTTTGTAGGTTCTTGGGACGGCAAGAATCGCTTCTTCACTAGCACGAATAATTGTAGGAAGAATAAGTAATGCCAGTGTTAAGGAACCAGTAAGGACGCTTTTAGGCAGGTGAATTGTATTCATAAAAAATGCCAGTCCAAAGAGTCCAAAAACAATACTTGGAACTCCGGCAAGGGTGCTTATAGAGATTCTCAGGAAACTTATGACAGGTCCATTTGATGCAAATTCACAAAAATAGATTGCTGCAATAACCCCCATTGGGACAGCAAAGAGCATTGCTCCGAGAGTCAAATATATTGTTCCTAGCAATTCCGGCCAGATTCCACCGAAAATATGAGAATCTTTTGCAGAATCCGTCAGAAATTGTGGATAAAAGGTCAAATGTGGTTGCATAATATTTTCTATGTTTTCTTTTAAATATGGGAAAAAACTTTCCATTGATGTATTTTTAAAATATTTTCTACGAGGGATAAGTTTTTTTATTCCCCCTTTTTCTGGGTTTGAGTAATCCCACTCTGTAATGTAGAGAACTTCCTTCAGTTTTATTAATGTTCTGTCCCAACGAGGGCAACCATATCTTTGGCGCAATAAAACAGGTTGTCTTTCTCCAGGAAATGGACCAATAAGTTCTTCTAAAGTTTTTTTTAAGTTTTTTAGTTCATTTTTAAATTCACGCCGTTTTGTGCGAGGCATTTTTTTGAGTTCTGTTTTAAAGGTTTTTATTTTTGCAAATAGTGGAGCTCGTATCTTTTCAACAAGTTTAAGTTCTTTCTGCAAATCTGCTTGGTCCCCGCGGTTCCATAAATCAAACATAATTTTTCTATGTTCAACAGTGCCTTTAAAAATAAATGCACCAGAACCTTTCCATATAATAGGTAGTAGAATTCCTGCTAGAGCAAATATCATCAAAAGAATAGCTCCTATCCCTACAGCAGTGAAAGATTTGTCCAGTAATTTTCGTGTTTCCAGAAGCATAGAATTATTTTTTCCTTTTTTTTACAATAATTTCTGTAATTAGATTCATAATAAACGAAAAGACAAGCAGAGACAAAGCCATTGCAAAAAGCACATGAAATCTCGAAGAACCGGTTACATGATCTGCCTCTCCCATATCACCGGCTATTGTTGCAGTAAGAGTTCTTACAGGTTGCAGATAATTAAAAAATGGGGTCGGTATTTTTGCGGCATTTCCGGAAGCCATCCAAACAACCATTGTTTCACCTACGGCTCGCATTATTCCCAAAATGACAGCGGCAAATATACCGCTCATTGCAGCCGGAATTATAACCTTTACTATTGTTTCTGCTCGAGTTGCTCCAAGGGCATAGCTTCCTTCCCTTAAATCTCTACCAGTTGATTGCAAGGCATCTTCTGATACACTTACAATAGTAGGCAATGCCATAATTCCTAAAATAAGCGATACATTCAACGCATTTGTTCCACTGCTGATATTAACGGTTACTAATATCTGGGTTAATTTATAGAATACAAAAGTCCCCAGAAAAAATAGAAGTGTTTTAAAAACAGCCGTATAGATCTTAAAATTCATTCTTTTTAGAAAATTATTACATATTTCACCTATTACTGTGGATAAAAGAAACAATACAGGTATCCCGTAGCACCATAAAAGAGCTATAATAATTTCAGAGCCTCGTTCTTGTAAAAGAGGAGCTAGAATTACAAGAGCAAAAAAACCGTAAGCTACAGATGGGATTGCTGCTAAAACTTCTATTATTGGCTTTACAATTTGTCTTAAATGAAAGGGAAGTATATCACTTAAACAAACTGAAGCAACAATACCAAGGGGGACAGCAATTATTGCAGCTCCCAGGGTAACTAAAAATGTCCCGGTAAAAAGCGATAAAGCTCCGAATTCTGGAGATTCCGCTGAGGGATACCAGTTAGTAGAAGTGAAAAACTCCCAAAACCCCTCCATTCTGAAAAAGGGGATAGCATCTTTTGCCACAAAGTAAAAAATAAATATAATTGCTATCGTAGAAAGAGATGCGACCAGGAACAAAATCCCATTTATCAAGACTCCACCAATATTATTTTTTAAGGCAGTGTACTTACTTAAAAATATGTCATTTTCTTTTATCATATTGTGTTTTATTTTTAAAATTGCCACAAACACACGAAATCAAAAAAAGTGTATTTTTATTCGTGCATTTGTGGCTTTTTAAGTTAGTTATTTGTAAACATTCAATAAATTTAATCCAAATCATATCCTGTCATAGGAACAAAACCAATCTCTTCGACAATTTCCTGTCCATCTTTGGTCAAATAAAGATTCATAAAACGATACAGATGACTTCCCAATTTGGGATATTTATCTGTGTACATGAAAAGTGGACGGGAAATAGGATAAATACCCGACTGAACAGTTTCCAAATTTGGAGAAATCCCATTGATTTCAAGAGTTTTAGTCGTTCTGTCTGCAAAACCAAGTCCGGCATATCCTATAGCGCCTCTGGTTGTCTGGACACGCTGACGAACAGCTCCATTACTGCCTACATACTCAGTTTTCTTTGAAATCTTCTGTTTTTTCATAACAAGTTTGTTAAATGTTTCGTAAGTACCACTGTTAGTATCTCTTGAGATTCTGACAATTGCAACATCTGGACCTCCAAGTTCCTTCCAGGAACTAATTTTTCCGAGATAAATATTTCTCAACTGCTTAATGGTCAGTCCTTTTACCGGATTACTAGGATGAACCAGAATCGGTAGTCCGTCAAGGGCAACCACATGTGGGCAGGGCTGTATTCCTTTTTCTGAAGCAACCTTGAATTCTTTATCTTTCATTGGTCTTGACATATCTGCAATATCACAGGTGTTATTGATAAGGCTTTTGGCTCCATTTCCACTACCAGATTCACTTACGGTAATATTTACTTCAGGATACTTTGCCATATAGTATTCAGCATAAGCTTTAGCAATAGGTCCTACTGTGGTTGAACCATCAATCAATATTTTTTCTCCACCAAAAAGTGCTGTTGCGAAGATAGTTAGAAGTGCTATAATGTTTTTCATAATTTATGTCCTTTATTTTTTTTTAATTAGTTAAAATTTAAATTTAGCATCAATTTGAGTTAACTGTTCATCTCTCTCATCATTACCAGCCGCGGTATCAATTTCATCCGTGAAAAACTGAGTTAAGCCAATAGAAAAGTTATTATTTACTTTATACGCTAAGGTAATAATATGTCCTTTACGATTATCCCCGAAATCTGAATCATTGAGAGCATTCCAACATGCATCAGACTCAAGATGTCGGTATGTATAACCACCTTTAAATTTTCCTTTTTTGAATTTTAGACCAGCTTCATATCCCAGATCATTTTTGTCGTTAGGATCAACTCTAGAATCCTGCGAACCTTCCGAACCGGAAAGAGCCATATTCTGAATTCCTTTTGCATAAAGCGAGAAATTATCATTGACTTTTAAATCAGCGTAGAGTTCTGCGATATGCATATCAACACCAATTTGGTTACCACCACTTGCATGTTCAACTTCATTATTGAAATGATAATAAGAAGCTCCCAGTTTTAGATTTTTCATAGCTTTAATCTGCAACTGCAAGCCATACATTACTTCATTTTCACTGTTTGGATCATCATTTCCATAGTGACTGTCTTCTGAACCAAATATAAATGCACCAGCTGTCGCCTTAAAAATTCCTTGTTTGTAGACATAGGCAATTCCTTCGGGGGTGTAATCCGTATCAAAGATCATTTTATTTTTATTGAATGGATTACCCATTTTTCCTGCAATTGCAGTACTATTTTTCAGGCCAGTGTATTTGACATATGCTTTATCTATATAAATTCCATCTTTATCCAGATTTGCACTTTCGTTTGTACTGGTTTCTCCACCACCTCCAGATGCAAGCCTTACACCAAACATCAAATCATCTGACGCTTTGTATTCAGCTCCAATACGAAGACGGTAGCGAAATCTGTCTCTTTCATCTCTTCTACCATCATCATAACGATGTCTGCGTTCAAATCTAAGACGAATGTCATTTTTGAACTTCAAGCGTTCGATACCTTTTGAAAAAGCAATCTTGACTCCGTCTGTTGGAGACTCCGATATTTTTTTATCAATTTTTTCTTCCTGAGCTTCCAGTTTTGCTGTAAGAGCATTTATTTTATTCTGGAATTCAGCTTTTAATTCTGCGATTTGTCTTGCTACATCTACATTTTCCTGTGAAAATGCATTTAAGGAAAGAGTTAGTGCAACAACAATTGCTATCTTTACTTTTTTCATTACAATTCCTTTTTTCTTTATTTGTTTGTTTTCTTTCAGTGTTTTAGATCAGTGTTTTAGATCTTGTTGCCTTCTTTCTCTAACAACTTATAGTTTTATTCCATGCCATCCTCCTAAATTAATTTTATCGGTTTATCCTCTTCTTCTTTATGACTATTATGCCTTAATGTTAGTTCTATGTTAGGACAAAATTAAAAACCCATTTATATTTGAATATAAGAAAAATCTACATATTTTATTGCCATTCTCAACCAGAAAATCAATTAATCAAAGCTTTTACAAAAAGGAATCATTTTATGAAAAAATTATTAGCACTAATCTTGGCAGGAGCTGTAATAATTACATTTTCCGGATGTAATAATAAGAATGAAGATAAAAGCGTCGGAAAAATGTACATAATAAGAGGGGATAATCAATATACTCTACCTAATGCAAAATTCTCAAAACAGGTTATTGTAGAATTAATGAGTCCGGTTCATCCGGCTCTTTTTGGAGGGAAAGGGACGAGAAATCCAGTAGGGGGTGTAAAGGTTAATTTTGAAGCACTTCCTGGGTCTGATTTAAAAATTGAATGTTCTAATCCAACTTCTGATATGGGAGGAATGGTGCGGGCAACAGTATCTGCCGGTTCCGTTGTCGGAGATCAATATTTAAAGATATATCCTGAAAGCAATCCAAAACTCTCAAAAACAATTCGGCTGATAAGCGGAATTAAAATAAAGGGTTTATCTCAGGAAGGAAATATAAAATCCTCCTTATCCAAACCAATATCAATTTCAATAACAGATAAAAACTCTGTTCCACTTTCCGGTGTACCTGTATATTTTTCACTCGCATCAACCCCCGAATCAAAGAAAACAAAATCTAAATTCAGCCCGTCTGTAGCATACACAGATGAATCCGGCGTAGCACAAACCAACTTTAAACTTGGAAAGTCAACAGGCACCTATAAAATCCTCGCTGAAATAGCTTCTCCCAAGCATAATTTGTTTATAAGAGGAATTGAAATAAACGCAATGGGAATTGATGCAAAAGGGTTGATAATGACCGTTTTAGGCGGATTGGCTCTCTTTATATTTGGAATAAAAATGATGAGTGACGGGCTTCAGCTTGTTGCTGGAGAAAAAATGAAAAAAGTACTACATTTCTTTACTAGCAATAGATTCAAGGCTCTTGCAGCAGGAACATTAGTAACTGGAGTAATTCAGTCATCCAGTGCGTGTACCGTAATGACAGTAGGTTTTGTTAATGCCGGACTTTTAACTTTATTTCAGGCTATAGGCATTATTTTTGGCGCTAATATAGGTACCACTATTACAGCGCAGATGATTGCATTTAAACTCGGAGGAATGGCAATGCCTGCAATTATCGGTGGTATGATTATTATTGCACTCGCAAAAAAAGACTTTACGCGTGGGTGGGGAAATACTCTTTTCGGCTTTGGTTTATTATTTTTCGGAATGAGTATAATGAAGCATGAGTTAAAGTTAATCGGAGCATTCCCGAGTTTTCTTGAATTTTTTAAAACATTTGACTGTACTCCCATCGATGGCGGTGTCCCCTTAATGTCTGTTTTAGGTGCAATTGCAATAGGAACACTAATGACTACTATTATACAGAGCAGTTCAGCTACAATCGGGATTACAATTGCCTTGGGCGTGGGTGGGTTAATTAATTTTTACACAGCACTTCCACTGCTTCTTGGATGTAATATTGGGACAACCTGTACAGCAATTCTAGCAACTTTAGGGGCAAACAAAAGGGCAAAACAAACAGCTCTTGCACATTCTCTTTTTAATATATTAGGGGTTTCCTATATGTTCGCTTTATTTTTCATTTCATATCCAGGCACTGATATACCGATATATTTATATCTTGTTAATACTATTACGCAGGGAAACGTCTTCTCAGAAATTCCTGAAAATATTGCACGTCATATCGCAATGTCTCATACTATGTTTAATGTATTAAATGTTATTCTCTTTATTCCTTTTATGGGAGTGATAGAGAGAATTTGCAACACTGTGATACCAATAAAAGAAGATGAAAAAGTCAAACTGCAATATCTCGAATCACACTTACTTAATACTCCTTCAATTGCACTAGAACAAACAATCCAGTCTATTCGTTACATGATGAAAGAATCCTGGAGTATGATCTCTGCTTCCATGGATGAAGCATTTATCCCAGGTAAAAAGAATCCTGAATTGTATGAAAAATTAATGAAGAGAGAAGATAAAATAGATAATCTCCAGGAAGAAATTACTTCATATTTGGTACAGCTTACCAGAAAAGACCTCAATGAACCACAATCTGAAATTATTCCACTTCTGATGCATTGTACAAATGACGCAGAAACTATCGCGGATATATCTGAAAATATTATGGGACTTGCAAAAAGAATATCAAAAACAGATAATAAACTCTCTGAAACCGGTCAGAAAGAACTTAGAAAAGTATGGAAAATACTCTCTGATCAGGCTACACATGTTATTTCATCCCTTCAAAATACCGATAGCTCTGATATAGACGTAGCTTTAAAAGATGAAGCCGAAATAAACTTACTAACAAAACAAATGGAAAAAGAGCATATAAATCGACTGAAATCTGGAAAATGTGATTCGGTAAGCGGAATCATTTTTCTTGAAATAGTTGCTGAACTTGAGCATATAGGAGATAGATTTACAAATATTGCAGAGCGTGCTCCAGAAATACAAAAACACCACCTGCAATTGAAATAAAATATAAAATTTGCAACAGTAGCCAGAATTGTAAATTATTTTTTATAGAACTTGAAATTATTGGGATTTAGATTTAAACTAAAAAGACGGAATTTATTACTCATGACACGTTGGAATAGTTAGACCCTGCAGGAAAAGGTTTTCAAAAAGTCAAAAACCTTTTATACAGGCTTTCTAGATTCAAAATAAGAGATTTTGAACTTTAGTTGAAATAAATACGGATTCGTTAATAATGATTTTAAGTCTTATTTATTAAAAAAAAACAACTGCAAACATAAACAGATAGTGTAGGAAAAGCCTTTGAGCAAAGCGAAAAAGGCTTTTTATGCAATGTCTAGTTGGTCTATAAAAATGGAAAAACAAAAGATGAAGACTTTGAAAAACAAAGATTTTGATAAAGCATTAAAGAGTCAGGTTCTTATATTTGATGGTGCAATGGGTACAGAAATTTACCGTCGTGATGTATTTATAAATGTATGTTTTGATGGATTAAATCTATCTTCTCCTGATCTTATTAGGGCTATTTACAATGATTATCTTGAAGCTGGAGCGGATGTAATAACAACAAACAGTTTCGGGGCAAACCGGGCAAAGTTAAGTAAATTTGGAATGGCAGATAAAATAGAGCAAATAAATAAGGCATCGGTAAAACTTGCAAGAGATGTAATTGAGCAATCAGAAATCGAAAGAAAGATTTACATAGCCGGATCTGTTGGACCGGTTCCTCATAAAAATATTGATTCGGATGAAGCTATAAAAATACTTAGGGAGCAGATAAAAATACTTATTGATGCCGGAGTTGATGTTCTTATATTCGAGACAATGCCAAGTCGCGAAGATTTGTCACTTTGCTACAGAGCAATGTATAAATTTGAAGATTTTCCATTTATTTTGAGTGTAACTGTAGATGAAAATAATGAATCAGTGAAAGGAGAACCCTTAAAAAGACTTGTTGCTCCATTTATGGGTGAAAAGCCAAATCATGTTGCATGGGGTATTAACTGTTCTGTTGGTCCGGAAAGTATGCTTTCTTCTGTTGAAACTGTAATTAAGGCGCTAGATTTACCACTTATCGTCCAACCAAATGCGGGGACTCCCCGTTCTCTTGGAAATCGCAAGATCTATATGTGTTCTCCAGAGTACATAATGACATATTCTCTGAACTATATTGAGCTTGGAGTTCGTGGTGTTGGTGGTTGTTGTGGAACAACTCCAAAACACATCAAGGAAATTGCAGATGCGGTCAAACCACTGACAAATAAGACTTTTACAGTAAAAAAACATATAGACATAAATCATCTTGAATTGCTAGAGCCAAAAGAACTTGCTGAACGCTCAGAACTCGGACGTAAATTAACTACAGGGGAATGGATTACCTCTATCGAAATTACTCCCCCACGTGGATATGATCTCTCCAGAATTCTGGAAAAAGCTACTTTTTGTGGAAAGAATAATATAAATGCAATCAATATTCCCGATGGACCACGCGCAAGTTCTCGCATGTCTCCCATGATAACTGCTGAAAAAATCTTGAATTTTGCAGGAATTGAGCCGATTTTGCATTTCTGTTGTCGTGACAGGAATCTTATTGGAATGCAATCTGATCTTTTAGGATGTGCGGCTGCTGGGATAAAAAACATACTTTTTGTGACTGGGGATCCTCCAAAGCATGGAGATTATCCATTTGCCAGTGGGGTTTTTGATGCAGACGCAATTGACTTGGTTCAGATTCAGAATCTCATGAATAGAGGTGTGGATATTGGCAAGAAAAAAATTTCTCCTCCTACAGAATGTGTAATAGGAGTTGGAGTCAACCCCGATGCTGTTGATATGCAAAGAGAACTCAAACGCTTTCGCGAAAAAATCGAAGTAGGAGCAGAATTTGCTATCTCTCAACCTGTTTTTGATCCGGAGGCCATTTACAAATTTCTAGAAGAGATGGGGGAGAACATGATTCCTTTCATTGCTGGGATATGGCCTTTGGTAAGCTACAGAAATGCCGCTTTCATGAAACATGAAGTTCCTGGAGTTTATGTGCCTGACGAGTTGATGAAACGCATGAAAAAATATGAGAAAAAAGAAGATCAGCTTAAAGAAGGTCTGCAAATTGCAAAAGAATCAATTGATGCCATACATAACTGTGTACAGGGAATTCAGGTAAGTGCCCCATTTGGCAAGGTTGAAATTGCACTGCAGGTTATTGGAGATAAATCAATCTCCAGTTAACGAAACTCTCGCAAAACAAAGATACTCTGAAAAAAGATAAAACCGTTTGTAGTCGACTGAAAGTCGGATAAAGCGAACACTTTAACCCAAAAATAGTGTAGTGTACCAGAACTCATTGGTTTGAGGCTGACGAACACGCAACTCAGATTCCCTTTTTTTACTAAAGAAAGGGAAAGTAGTTGCTCGGTAATTCAAATTCCTTGCTCAAAACAAAACATACTCGCAACTTAAC
>JAYEIY010000153.1:0-2168 GCA_034660375.1 Verrucomicrobiota bacterium | reverse complement strand
GAGTTCTATTGCATATCCTCATGCAAAAAAAGGTACTTTGCATATCCTCATTCAAAAAAAAGGTACTTTGCATATCCTCATGCAAAAAAAGGTACTTTGCATATCCTCATGCAAAAAAAAGGTACTTTGCATATCCTCATGCAAAAAAAAAAGCTACTTTTTCATCTTCAATTTGCTAAAAAAAGGAAAAGTAGTTACTCGGCAATTCAAATTCCTTGCTCAAAACAAAATATACTCGCAACTCAGATTCCCTATTGTGGATAAAAAAGGGAATCTGGGTTGCTCGAGAACTTCGAGTTCATGAACTTCATGTTCTTCATGGTGAAAACAACATAATGTGGAGATTCAGTAATGACAAAAAAGGGTAATCAACTACTGTTCAGTCTAACATATCTAGAGGCGATCTAGGCGCTCCATTCATCTCTCGAACAATATGTGTATAAATCATTGTTGTTTCCAGATTTTTATGACCTAATAACTCCTGTATTTCACGAATATTAACTCCATTCATAAGTAAATGTGTTGCAAAACTATGACGCAAAGTATGCACAGTTGCCTTCTTTACTATTCCTGCAGATCTAACAGCTTTTTTCATCAGTTTCTGAACCGTCTGGTCTAAAATATGGTGTCGCCTTACCTTACCACTTCGAGGATCTACGCTCTGTTTATTTGATGGGAATACATATTGCCAGCCCCATTCCCTACTGGCATTGGGATACTTGCGCGATAATGCATACGGTAAATAAACCTCTCCATACCCCTGTGTTAAATCTTTGTTATGTATCTCTCTAATTTTCGATAAGTAAATTCGTAAATCATCTTCCAGTTTTTTAGGCAGAGATACAATCCGATCTTTACTACCCTTTCCATCTTTTATCACTATATGAGAATTATCAAAATCTATATTCATAATACGCAATCTTGTTAATTCTGAAACACGCATCCCTGTTCCATAAATTAACTCCAATATCATTCTCCTGGTCCCTTCAAGTTGATTAAACAAGCTTTTGATTTCAGCAACACTCAAAACAGCAGGAAGATTCTGCTTTTGCTTAGCTCTCACGGTATCTTTTATATCCTTAAGTTCCTTTTGCAAAATATTTCTAAATAAAAATAAAATTGAATTAAAAGCCTGGTTCTGCGTGCCGGCAGCAACCTTTTTTTCGACAGCTAAAAAAGTTAAATATAATTTTACACTCGAACTCTTCTCAAAATCTATTTTCTCACCAGCACAATGCCGCAAATATCTCTTTATCCAATCTGTATAAGTCTGCTCCGTACGATACGCATAATGCTTTAAACGTAAAGCAGTTCTTGTCCTATTCAATATTTGTGTGAATTGCAAATCTTCTCCCATGCTCTCTTTGTTGACAGAATTCAAATACATATTCAAATATAATTCAACCGCATGTTTTGCCTGATCCCGTTGCCAATCCTGCAAACTATTATCCACAGCAAGACTTTCAGCAAATTGCTTTATCTTATCCTGATTTGATAAAATATTCGATAATCCCATACGCAAAAAACGCTTGACCCAATTCAGAAAAAAACTACTTTTATCTTGAGAAACAAAATTATTTTCCTCAATATACCGCCTGTATTCTTCCATTTCTGACCTCATTTTTCTTTAATATTAGGATATACAACCAGTTGTAATATCTACCTATAACTATATATTACAACCCTAAAAATCCCCGTTAATTAAAAAATCCTCATTTTTAATATTAAAATTTCAGATATTACAATATGTTGTAATATCTAATATAGCTACATATTACAATATAGCTATTAGAAAAAAAATATTCCCCCTCTCCCCTTATTGACTCTTAGAAAAACTATGCTATATTCATTTATAAGTTAGTTGTATGCTCTATTTAAATTCGATTTTTTTGAAGTTAAAGAGAAGTTGGATACGGAAAAAGCCAATTCGGTCCATTAAATACATCTAAATCAAATTTTGGCAAAATTTTAAAAAACAAAAAAAGATGCAATTTCATGTAATGTCCCATAAATTACAATTGGTTGCATAATAATTGTTGGTTTAGAAAAGTAATAAAAAAAAATGGGAAAAATCTGAGTAGATAAGTTCTCTATCATTCAAAAAGGGCAAAAAGAACAAGAACAAAAATCGTTTGTAAATTTAGAGATTTAAAAATAAAAACAAATAA
>JAYEIY010000152.1:0-10905 GCA_034660375.1 Verrucomicrobiota bacterium | reverse complement strand
AGATCCCCTTTGCAAATCACTTTCTCATTTATTTTGTTTTATTGTGTTTTTTTATTTAAAATAGCTCTAATCTTCCTCATAATTCTAGAAACTTCAATTTATTTTTTATTTTCATCAAGTGTAATTGCACAATTTTCAAATTTTATTTTTGTTTTCCAACCTGGATTTTTAACTACAAATTCTTTTACAATATATATTCCATTTATTTTTTCAAAATCTGTTAGTGTTAATTCTCTATAATATTTTTTTTCATTTTCATTTTTAAACCATTGGATTTTTACGGGAGAAAAGTATTTAGAATCAATGCATGCCTTTATGTATTCTTCAGTTTCGGGGTGTTGAAGACGAAAGACAAAACAACTACGTCCTCTAACACTATCATTTTTCAATTGTTCTTTAAAGTTCCAGTGCAAACATGAAAATGTCAAATCGGAAGGTCTTATTCCGATATCGGCAAGAGATGTTTTATTCTTTTTAGTTTTTTGCAACTGAATTTGAGTTGTTCCAGCCATTCCATCGTCAAAATTCTGACTGACCATATATGCTTCTTCGTCATTAAAAACAAGTTTTATTGCCATTTGGGAGGAAGAAAATTTTGCATTGGCTAAAATATTGAATTTTTGTGTTTTTCCCCCATATTTTTTAGAATACGCGATTCCCTCGAAGGTTCCGCTTCCCGGTATCAGATAGGGATGTCTTGTTTTTTCAAGGATTTGTAATGAGGACAGTTCAGTTTTGTTTTCTGAATGTAAGTTGTTATTAAGTAGAATTATAGATAAAAAAAAGATGAGAAGGATTTTCCCATTTGAAAAGATGTTAGATAATAGATGTTTATTTTTCATTGTGATTATTTCCTTTTGTTTTTATTGTAGAATTTTTTAGGAGGCATAGATATACTCCTGAAAAGTTTTTTTCATAGATTTTTGTACTTTTATATTGTGACATAAAAAGTTTAGAAATGTTGCATAAAGGATAATTCGTATTTGGTGGATTTACTCCTATAATCCATATTCGCTCTCCTAAAAGAGATTTATTGTATATCAGGTTAAAATAGTCATTAAACTCATCTTCAAAAGAGTAAGTCAAGTTATAGATATGGTAATTTATTGTAGAATCAAAGTAACAGCTGTAAATGGGAGCTTTACAATATTCCTTTATTAGAGTCTCTTTTGTTGTCGGAATCCAATTTTCTTTCACAAACCCACTTCTAAGTAGAATTATATCATTTGTTTTTAAGTGAGAGCTTAAGTGATCTAAAGAACCTCTCCAGTTATGCTGAATCCGTCGTGTAAATGCGCCAGTATCTTTTAATACGGGAACAATTTCCATTCCTATATATAGGGTAAAGAAAATTAAAGGAAATATCATTTTTAATTTAGGATTCTTAAAACTACATATAAACCAGCCTATAGCCAAATAAAAAGGAAGCAGAGATACAAGGAAATAGCGGTGATCATAGAAAGATGTTTTTAAAATTAGAGAGGCTATAATTAAGCATAAAAATGGAAGTCCCCACCATAAAAAAAGATGTATAAATTGCCTGAATGCTCTAATATTTTTAATTGGTTTTATTTTTTCAATTAGAAGAGTAAAAAAGGCAAAAATTATGATTAAAATAAGGATAATTTTCGGTATAAAGAATTGCAGGAAGATTTTTGTTGCACTTATGATGCCAGGATTATGAAGCCAGGTCCACTTTTCAGTATTTGTAACCATAGCTATAATCTGGGAAAGATTGGGAAGACAAAAGAAAAAAACGAGGAGGATCGAAATTAGCCAGTGTTTAATTTTTAGATGAGACTCTTTTTTATCTTTTTTTCTATCAAAAAGATGTAATATAAATAATATATTGTGAAGAAAGATAAGTTGAGCAAAGAAAATATAATGAGCATAGCAACAGAGGGAAGAAGTAATCGAATATAAAATATAATTTTTTTTCTTGCTTTCTTTTAGGATCTTCAGGAAAAAGAATTGAGATAACAAGACAAGCATTATTGCCAATGCATATGGACGGGCTTCCTGTGCATAGTATATCTGAATTTCGTGAATAGCAAAAAAGAAAGATGCAAAAAGAGCAATTCTTTTCTTTGAGGCACTTTCTGAGAAAAATGTCATGCTTACAAGATAAATTAATATTAGGGAAACTAAAGATGTCAGAATGGAGAGGAAGCGCAAGGTTATTTCATTTTGTGGCAGAAATTTGAAGAAAAAGCATTCTATAAGAAAGTAAAAAGGGGACATTCCTTGGGTAGTAACAGTTCTGGCAATACATTCGGGGTAAGTCTTAGCTGTAGCAATCCAGAATGTTGCCAATTCATCAGTCCAGAGACTTGATTGAGATACATGAAAAAGTCTTAAAAAGATAGCAATAAGCAAGATGAGCAATAAAAAAGGATTCTCTTTAAGTTTTTTTACAAAATAATCAATAGAGTATTTTTCTTTCATTTTTTATTTTTGTCAAGCAGGATGCCTAACTACTTTTTTGTAAAATAATATTTTTTTATTGCCCAGAGATACCATTTTATATATTTTGGCAACCATTGGATGAGTTTAAAGTTGGATTCACCGCTTGTTCTGTCTCTCCATGCGGTTGGGAACTCCACTATTTTTAAACCATTGACATATGCTTTCACGGTCAATTCTATCCCTATTTCAAATCCACCAGTACTTTCAATTGTAATGGAATCCAAAAGTTTTGCAGAATACATTTTAAAGTTATTTGTTGGGTCATGGGTAGGGATTCTAATAAGAAGGTGTAGAGAAAGTCCGGCTATTCTCGACATCAGAGATTTCAGGAATGGTCCTCCTTTCTGAGAACCTCCTTTCATGTATCTTGAGCCACAGACTAAATCGGCTCCTCCGTTAATTTCAGCGATCATTTTTTTTACACAGCTCAAATCATCTGAGAGGTCTGCCATAGTAACAAGAACGGCATCTGAATCTACATTCTCAAATCCTGTTTTTATTGCATTTAAAACTCCTCGTCCATATTTATTTTTTACTATTTTTATGGAAGGATTTTTTTTTGCAATTTTTCTTAATGGGGGGAGCGTATTATCATTTTCTAAATCGTATATAAATAGGAGTTCTTTTGATACAGAGATTTTATTTTCTATCTCAATTATTAATTTTTCTATATTATTACCTTCATTGTAAACTGGGCTGACAATGGATAATTCTGGTCTCATTTTAATTTATTAATTGAATAATTTGTTAATTGGCTAATTGAAAAGCAAAGAATTTTCTAGAAATCATCTAAGAATAGAAATCTAAATATTATTCAGCTCTATCTGTTCTTTAATCCATGGGATAATTTCATCAATTGCATCTTCAAGGGATGTTTCTGCATGAAATCCGAGCAATTTTTCTGTTTTATTGGTATCTGGGACTCTTTTTTGAACATCATACTTAAATGCTTTATCAGAAACATATGAGAATGGTTTATTGGGGTTTATTTTCTTCCATATTATTTTTGCCAACTCTAGGACACTTGTTGAACGCGAAGTAGACAAATTAAAATCTTCATTAATGGCATTTTTATTGTTAAGACAAAGCATTATGCCTTTCGCCAGATCTGCACCATAAGTATAATGACGGATTTGATTACCTTCTCCCAAAATATGGAGAGGATCCTGTCCTTTTATGATTTTTTTTATAAGATCTGGAACAACATGACTCATTGCGAGTTCCACATTTCCAGACAATATTTTTTTATTGGAAAGGGCTTTCTGTTCTCCGGTTCCAATGCAGTTGAATGGACGCATAATGGTATATGGCAAGGCATATTGTTCATATGCACCTTTCGCAAAATATTCACAGGCAAGTTTTTGAAACCCGTAAGTTGAAAGTGGAGGGGGAGAAGTAAGTTGGTCTCCTTCCGGAGTTGGATATTTAGAAGAACTTTCAAAAACCATAGAAGATGAAAGAACATTTATTTTCTTGAGATTTGCATTTTTAAATGCCCATATTGCCGCATCGAATGTAGAGGCCATTATTCTTTCATTCTCAGCAAGTAAATCATAGGCAAATTCGTGAAAATAGGTAATTCCACCGATCATTGCGGCGGCGGCAACTATCTGATCACATGGACCAATAATTTTTTTGAGCAACTCTGTATCTTTTACATCTCCCTCAACAAAGTGATAAGACTCATGATTATCGTAGGATTTTTTAATTTTCCCATATTTGCTATAGTTATCTATACCATATACTTCGTGTCCATTTTTCAAAAGTAACTCTACTAAATAACTAGCTATAAAGCCAGCAGAACCTGTAACTAAGATTTTCATTTTGAAAACACTCCTTTGTTATAAATATTCCAGATATCTACGACAAAAGTATTTGAAATATTCAATGATTTATATTTATTGTGAGGGGTTCCGATAATAATTATATCTGATTTTTTAATCAGTTCTTCAGTACTTACAAAATCATTTCCTTTTATATAAACGTCTGAACATAGTACTCTTTTGCATTCTATATCCAATATTTTTCTGAGTTTATATGATAAAGATTCTCTTTTATCATCACTTTCAGCCTTAAATGCCATACCGAGGATCCCAACAGTTTTATCTTTTATTGACATTTTCTTTTTTAAACAATTCACAATGTAGTTAGGTAACCCTTCATTGACAAGCATTGCGGCATGACCAAGAAAAAAATTGTTGTTATTAAATGCACCCAGTTGCATTGTATCTTTAAAAAGACATGGTCCGGCAGCAAAGCCTGCTTTTGGAAAATTTTTTGCTCGGGGATACTTATAGGTCATTGCATTATAGATTTTATAGAAATCTATATCATAGTCATTGGCCATCATAAGGAATTGATTTGAGATAGAAAATGAGATATAACGCCATACATTATTAAAGAGCTTTGCTAGCTCTGCCTCTATGGGTTCAAGTTCAAGAATATCTTTTGTTAATGAACTAAAAAGTTCTCTGGAGTGATCAAGAGCAGTTTCTGAAAAACCAGAAATAATCTGAGGCAATTCTTTTAATTCTTCCAGTGCTTTTCCCTCTGCAATTCGCTCCGGACAAAAAGCCACATTTATATTTTTCCCCGTTTTCTTCAATGTATTATTTATTTTTTCTGAAATTCCGGGAAAGATTGTACTCCTCAGAATAAGAGTTTGCCCATCTTTAAAATACTGCAGATATTTATTAATAACATCTTTTATTTCATTGAAACGCGGATTTAGATGTTCATCTACAGGGGTACCGATTACCATAATAATATACTTTGCGTTTGATATGGATTCCGGTTTTGACGAAAATGTGAGAAGTTTTTTTTCTAAAACTTCTCTAAGCACGATCTCTGCTCCCTCTTCTTTGAAGGGTAACTGTCCCTGTTTTGCTAAAGACATTGTTTTCTCATTTATATCAAAGATTTCAACAGTTTTACCAGCATCCGCAAAAGCAAGAGCCAAAGGGAATCCTACGTGTCCGCAACCACCAATAATACAAACATCTTTTTCCACCATAAAAAACTCCGAATAAACGATTGTGCATTAAGTTAGAAGAAATACTTTCTATTCTGCTTTTATCTCGCTAAATCCGGTATATTTGCTAAGAACTTCCGGAATTGCAACAGAACCATCAGCACGTTGATTATTTTCAAGGATTGCACAAACAACTCTATCTGTAACAGCAGTAGCAGAAATAGTATGTAAGAAATCCTTCTTTCCGTCAGCATCTTCATATTTAACATTCAGTCTTCTTGTCTGAAAATCTGTCAAATTTGTGTTGGATGTAACTTCTCTATAGCCGTTATATCCTGCAAACCAGGCTTCTGTATCATATTTTTTATATCCGGGCGCTCCCATATCACCAACACATACATTAACAACTCTGTAGGGAAGTTTAAGTTTTTTGAGTAGGTCTTCTTCCGCATCTAGACAGAACTCATGATACTTTTCGCTTTCTTCGGGGAGACAGAATATTACCTGTTCCACTTTATGAAATTGATGCACACGGAATATTCCCCTGCTTTCTTTGCCATAGCTTCCTGCTTCGGTTCTAAAGCATGGAGAAAAGGCTGTATAAAGAGCTGGCAAATCTTTTTCTAAGAGTTTTTCATTTGCATGATAACCTATAAGGGTTTGTTCAGATGTTCCAATAAGAGCAAGGTCTTCATTTTCTAATTTGTAGGTCTGGTCTTCAAAAAATGGTAGATAACCAGTTCCAAACAAAGTCTCTTCTTTAGCAACACATGGGGTAAAAAACAGGGTATAGCCTTTTTTTATCAGTTCCTGCTGAGTCCAAAAAAATAAAGAACTTGCCAATTCTGCGCCCTTCCCCTTCCAGTAATAAAATCCTGATTGTGCAACTTTTGCTCCTCGTGCAGTGTCAATTATATCAAGTTTTTCTCCTAATGCCTGGTGATCAAGAGGCTCAAAATCAAACGTTGGCTTAATTCCAACTTCTCTGATAAGGGCATTGTCTTCGTCTTCGTCTCCGTCGGGGACATCGTCTGCCAGGAAATTAGGGAGAAGAGCCATTTGCAAGTCCATTTTTTTCTTTAGGGCGTCAAGATTATCCTGCATTTCTTTAATTTCACCTTTGAGAGCTTTGACTTTTACTCTCATTTGCGGATTTGTTCGACATTCCTTGCTTAGTGTATTTCTAAGAGCCTGTTTTTCTTCAGTTTCTCCAATCAATTTGCGACACTCTTTATCTATTTCATAGAGTTTATCTATATCGACCTCACATCCTCTACGCTCACAGTTCTTTTTTACTCTTTCTTTTTCGTTGCGTAAAATCTTAATATCTATCATCTTTTTTATATCCTTAATATTTTATAACTATACTTTTCCCATTTTCTTGAATTTAGATCTTTGGAAGCAAAAATCAATCCCAATTCGAAAGATTTTAGTATAAGTTCGGAAGAATTGTATTATATAGAAATCTAAATTAAACAACAGAACTCCAAGTTATCGAGCAACTCAGATTCCCTTTTTTATCCACGATAGGGAATCTGAGTTGCGAATATGTTTTGTTTTGAACAAGGAATTTGAATTAGCGAGCAACTACTTTCCCTTTTTCTAGCAAATTAAAGATAAAAAAAGGGAATCTGAGTTGCGTGTTCGTCAGACTCAAACCAATGAGTTCTGGACAATATAAAATCCCATTTTAACTATCAAAAAAAATACGGGACAAATGCCCCTACCGGACATATTTCTTCCAGTCTTACTAAAAATAAAAGGTAGTCATCATCACTGAAAAATACCCGCTAACGATGGTTTCCTCTATACGTGATAACAGGTACCTGCATACTCAACTCTTACTAGACGTGGAATATATGCTCCTTTTTTATACAAAATCCAGCTCATAAATTCAAGATCTCACTTAGAAAACACGATAACTAAAGTTTTCCCCATTTTTTTTCTGCCTTGGAGGGTGTGCTGGGCTGGACTGTGTGTGCTGTTGTTGATATTTATCTATTTTTATCCTTTAACTAATCCACCGTATTCAGCTGTAGCTTCATGAGCCACGCGTTGGAATATAGCCAATTCTTCTGAATTAACGCAGTCCGGAGAAAATGTATTATCGGCAATTTTTCTGCCGGTAAACATTTCGTACCATACAGCATTTGCAATGTAGCAGCCTTTGTCATTAAGATGTCTGTAATCCATGTGAAGTTCAGCATTACCAGAGGGAGTATTTCCAGTTGCCCAGTAATAGCCTCCTATAAGAGATCTGTTCTGATCCGGTAATTCAAGAGGGGTGGGGTTTTCGTAATCATAATCTTCATCTTTTTCAAAATGCATATCCTGCCGTGCTTTATGTACTGCCAGTCCACAGGGAAGGATGGGACAATGGAGTCTTTCTGCGGTATCCGCATAAGTCTTTATAAGTTTAGTGTACATTTTAGCCTGATTGAGGTTATGTTCATCAAAAAACATATCTGAATCTACTCTATATGCCCACGTCTGATGGATAACCGGCTGTGCCTGTGGAGCAAGCTCTCTGATAAGTTCGTAAAGTCTATCTATATAGGGTACATAAGTTTCCGGCTGCCAACTGTGATGACTTACCTGCTGAAGTGTTACAAAGTCCCAATCAGCATGAATAAGAACATCTTTTAAAGACATTTCTATAAAATCCTGACCCAGAAAATGGAAATGATATGGTTTAACCTCAGGGAGGAGTTCGCACTGTTCGACAAGATTCCAGTGTTTTTTCAATGAGCATCCTCCGAGATCGGCTCTACCGATATGAAGGTCATCTTTACCATCAGCCTCAAGAAGCTCAAGCATATATTTTGTAGCGTTACCCGAAAAACTGTTTCCGATTGTCAATACTTTCATAATTCGTCCTATATTAAAATTTTGTTATTATTATTTACACTGATTCCAGAGTTACAGCAAGTACGGCCAGTTCGCCTTTACCGACTGCGGAAATCTCGAGAGTATCTGCAAGTAGTCCGTTCTCTAATTCAAAATTATGCAGATGCATCAGTCCGTGCATTCCGCCGGGTGAAAATGCATAGGCATTTCTGTCCTGGTCAACGAATTTGTAGCCTCCTCCTGCCCAGATGTATTCGTCACACGGAGCCCACCAATTACAGATATCATCTATATTCTTACGACAACTGCATAGAGATCAAGGTGCTGATTTTCCTTGACTGCACTTTGTCGGGCATTATCAAGAGATTTCACTGCGGATTTGTATCCGGAGAAGTCCTGCCGAGTTTTTTTTACAACAAAGCTGTCATTAAGGAAGTAATGGCAATGACATAACGCACCTTTATTTTGTTTATTTTTTTACTGCTGTATAAAGTGAATCTTCGGGAAGCTGAATTATCATTTTACCATTTTTAACGGTGGTTTCAGCTTTTCTGTCTGTGGGATATCCATTATTATCAAGGACAACAGCGTTTAATCCTTCTCCATTTTTAAATGTAACAGAAGCTTTTATCTTACGGACATTCAGCGGATAACTTCCCAGATTTGTGATTCTCTCATACTTTCCTACTTTTCTGGTTTTGAATCCGTATGGTTTATCGTATGTTCCTGTCTGAATCAGCACTTTACCGGATTCTGCTATGGGTTTACCGTCGAGTGATACAGCCAGCACCGAACCGTATTCGTTGCTGCAGTGAATACTTATATCCTTAAGTTCTATTGTTCCGGCAACTCCCAGAAACCCGCATGCTCCCTGTGCAAGCGGTGTATTGACTGTAACCACGCCTTTCCCGTAGTCCCACTTCAGACCGCCTGCCATATTGGTAACTGTATTCTTCTGGGAATCGATATATTTATCCTTAGATACCTTTGTCAGTTCTGATTTTCCGGATACAAATTCCTGCTCTACAGGTCCGACAAAATACATCCTCGGGTCGACTTTTAAACCGGTTCCGTCAGTGGCGGACTCCCTGTCTCCTATTTTTGATTCCCAAAGAGCATCTTTCCCTTTAACAGTGAAAAGGCCTGTTCCTTTAAAGGAGTATGCATCCTCCAGTGAAACCTTTTCAGAAGCAGCCGGCTTTTCGGAAATTCCCACATAACCTTTTCGGAAAATTAGGGAAGTTGCAGGAAACTGAGCAAGAATCGATGAATTATTCATATCCCATACAGCCATCTGGTGCTGCCATTCGGCTGAATCAAGAGCGAAGAAACACCATCCGTCGATACCCTGTGTCAAGGCAAATGTTGATACAAGAAAAGGCAATTCCACACGGTATCTATTGGGACGTGTCCAGGTGTTTTCTGTTATCATAAACGGATAGCCCTTCGGCTGAGGAGTCATCATAACACCCGGCATGGAAGGAGGTTTCAGAGCACTGGTGTAAGTGTAAGTATCGTTCAGTTCAATTGCATAAAACCTCTGCTGACCACCCTTTCTGTAATTGACACCGAAATAGCTGTTACGGCATACTACATCAGAGCCGGTATATGTGTATCTTTCAAGTCCGCCGAGAACTTTCGGATCTGCGGTTTTCCAGTTGCTGGCAACAATGAGTTGCTGAAGACCCTGTTCACTTTTCAGGTCAGAAGTCATATTCTCATAAAATTTCTTCTGTGCTTCCACCATAAACTGCAGTTGGTCGGAAGCCCTGACACTGTTTCTCTGGTTTACCGCCCATGATTGACCTGTCAGGAAGCCGGCGTTGTAGAGACCTGCACGACCTTCTTCGAATTTATCCGGAGTATGTTTTGCTCTGCCCTTTTCATCTGACCAGGCCTGTTTTGCAGCATCAAGAGAACCGTATTTATTTTTCAGCCAGTCACCGAAAGCCCGTTCCATGATTGCAAGTTCAACTTCGGGGAATCTCGACGGGTTAAATGTCCAGAAAAACAGACTGCTCTCGTTCTGTATTTCATAAAAGGCAATCACAGGGTCCTTCGACATCGGAAGACCGCTGTAGGGATTCTTCTTATTCATAAATTTACCCACAGCGTCCTCGTATATATCCTGGAATTTTTCACTGAAAAAGAGAAGTGATATAGCCTGCTTACCCTTTCCGTATCCGGGGAATACATCTTCTGTAAGTTTACCTGAACCGCTGGTATGCCAGAAAAAATGACTGAAATACACATAGATACCCTGCTTTTTCAGAGAATTTGCCATATAATGAATCCTGTCGAGTTTCTCATCGAACTTCTCGGGATTGTGAAGTGAAAGCTGAAACATCGAACCTATGGCAACGCGGACAAGGTTGACCCCGTATTTAGCCAGACGACGAGACCATCTGTCAATACGTTTTTCACTCATATCCTGTAAAGATGAACCCTGAACCATCCAGAAACGCACAGATTCTCCATTTCCCAGGACAAAACGATCTCCATCCCTTCTGACAAAACCATTGACACCCGCTTCCGATTCATTCAGGAAACTCATGTCAATTAGCGAATCCTCAGACAAGGGGTCAATCGGAGGCTCCCATGCAAAATATCCGGGATGACTT
>JAYEIY010000151.1:0-10920 GCA_034660375.1 Verrucomicrobiota bacterium | reverse complement strand
TAATTATTCCCGCTCTGTGCGCTAAGAAATACTTGCATTCGCAAATACCGTTCGGGGGCTCACTTTCCTGCCACTTAATTATTCTGTCAATTTATTGTTCTGGTTTATTCAGTTTGGGTAATTAGAGGCCATTTTTGGAATGGTAATTCTGTATTTACTCCTAAGTCTATTCCATCTTCAATACAAAAATATCCATTATAGTTTACTCCATCATGATGGTGAAACTGTGCATTGAAAAACATAATTTCCTGGCTTGATGGTTTTGGAAATTCAATAAAATCCCATTTTAATTGAATTTTATATATTGTCTTATTCTCAACTCTCTGAATATCAATCTGATAGTCCTCCGTTTTTCCAAAAAATAATTTCCATTTATATTGGATTGCTGCTTCTTCAGGAGTTAATGCTAAATCAAACATAGAAAAAATTCCTGCATCTGTTTTAACTGATGGTTGATATTTAGGATTAAAATTGCCAATATTGCCACTGTGTAATCCTATTCTTATACAATCTCCATCCCAAATACCTCTATTTGTAAAAGGTTGGCAAAATTTAGTATCATGAACTTCAAATAATAAATATAAATTATTTTTATTGTAGGATATTGCAAATTCAGCAGAGATAGAAACATCTTTTTTGAGGAAAGTTTTTGTTATTGGAGAAATCTTATATTTAATCATTTTTTCCCAAGATTGAAATAGAGTTTTTTTATATATGGAAGTATATTTAAATGTAAAAGAATCTTCTCCTTTTTTATTCCATACAAAAACATCATCATGATTTAACTCTTTTTCGATGATTTTATTTGTTTTTCGATTTTTGGTTTCGATAAAAATCTTGTTTTTTCGAGTTATTACTTTATGTGTGTTCGGTGTTTGAACAAATAAATCTGTAAGGGAATAAAATTTAGGGTTTCCGTATTCAATTAGGCAATAGATGTATTTATTTGTTAAAGCTTCGGGGACAATAAATTCTTTTTTGTAATTTGATGATGGAGAGGTTGTTATTTCAAGTTTTATATCTAATTCGGGTGCCCTTAATAATATTCTAACTTCTTTTTCTGATGATATTTTTATTGAACATTTTTCGCCAGCAAGAGCCTCTCTTTTAGAAAAATCAACTTGAACACCAGCAAGATTTTCAGGTTTTATTCTTTTGTTTTTTTCTTGTTTTGCCAATTTTATAAAATTTTCTTTACCAAGCCATAAAGAACGGTTTATAGTTGGTTCATTATGACCTTTTAAATCTTTTGAAATATAGATTGAATTATTACCAGCTTTTATATTATCAAGAATGGATTTGATCTTATTTTCAGCAGACAACCAATTTTCAGCAGTTAATATGTGTGGCAAACCATGAGAATCTGAACCGGCAGTTATAGAAAAATGCCCATGTTCTAAATAATAATCCAACATTTCTGTATAATCTTCATGCATATTAATAACTTCTACAGCATCAAATACTTTTTCCTCCAAATGTAATTTTTGGGTTTTCCCAGATATCCAAAAGTCTCGGCTTGAAGCCCATGCTGGATGAGCTAAAACAAGTAGTAGACTCTCTTTCCTTGTCCATCTTTTTAGTTCATCTAATTTATGAACTTTACAACTTTCAAATGGATTGTTTTTTATCCCATAGACTAAAATATGACTTAAATCCGAATAAAATTCGACTGCAGGGATTAAAATTATTGGAAGGTTTAATTGCTTTTTAAAAGTCATTGCATCAATGGTACCTTCCATTGTATCATGGTCAGTAATTGCTAAAAAATCCATCCCATGATTTAAAGCAGCTATAACTCTGCTTCCAGGAGATATAGTCCCATCAGAATAGGTGGTATGACAATGCAGATCACCTTTTAATATCGTCTTATTGTTATCTGTATTTTTCATGCCTTTTTTGATGAATAAGGATGATTTTATGTAGTAAAATCCTGCACGAAAAAGTTTTTTTTAACAAAAAACTTTTCATACAGGCTTTTCGTGTAGTGTCTAATTATAGAACTGGTTTAGAGCTATTTGATTATGCCCTAAAGTTGAATACTCATTCCATAGGCAATGCAAAATAATTTAGCATCAATACTATTTCCATTCTTTTTGGCTTCAAGCATAAAATCAAGCAGAGCATTTCTTTCAACCTTTAAAACCTCAATATCTTCGGTAATCTCAAGATTTTGAGAAACATTTTTGTTGATATCAAGAGTTTCATCTATTTCCATGGTTGCTAAGCAAACAGATTCATCTGAAAATCCAGGAGAACTGTATGACATAGGAAATACTTTTTTTATCTCTCCTGTATATCCGGTTTCTTCGTAGACCTCACGAACAGCCGTATCAATAATGTTCTCGTTCTGCTCTATTAAACCTGCCGGCAATTCAATTACATATCCTTCTGCAGGAGGTCTATATTGCCTTATTAAAAGAATCCTGTTGGACGGATGCAAAGTCGCTATTATAGCAACCGCCTCGGTTTCATTAGTTCTCGAAACAGATTCCCAGATATGAGAATTTCCATCTTTAGCTGTAAATAATAATTCCTCGAGTAGCAGCCATTTACCGGAAAAAACTCGATTACGACCAGTTATTTTTGAATTTGACATAATTTTTTTATTTGTTTTAATATTTTTTTGAAAAGCAATAACCTAAAGACCAAAGTCGTATGATCCGAAAGCAAAAAGGAGTATTTTCTTTCTTCAGACCTTAGTCCTTTCTGCATTATCAAAGCCAACTTGATTAAAAACTCTTCAAAATGTGTTACTATAATCAAATTTTGTTTTGCTTCCAATAGAGGTATTGCGTCACCTATTAAAAAGTTCTCCTATAAAAATGTAGCAAAGGTTTAATCTGTATATATAAGGACACCGCAATTATCACAGGTTACTACCCCTTTTTTTCTTGCGTAATTATGGGTTTGTGGTGTAACTTTCATTCGACAGTGTTCGCACATGCCATTGTCCAGTACTTTTGCCAGAGCACAATCCTTTGCTTTTCTAGTTGTTCGGAGGCGATTATATATTTCCAGAGGATTACCAGGGACACTTTTAGCTACATTTGAGCGTACTTCTCTTTGTTTAACCAGATTGACTTCATCTTCTTTAAGTTTTATGTCGAATTCTTTTTTCATCTGAGAGATATCTTTATTTTTTTTATCAAAATCAGACTTTGCTTCTTGATGAGCATTCTTTGCTTCTTCCAGTTTTTCCATAAGAAGAAGTTCCTGATCTTCTAAATCCGAAATAGCATCTTTTGCATGGTTAATTTCATTTATCATAGCCTTATATTCTTTATTATCTTTGATATCAAGCGTCTGTGTCTGGAGTTTAGCCATTCTTCCGTTCATTTTGTCTATATCCATTTCTATCTTTTTAATATCCATTTCAATATTCTGAACAGCATTTTTGGCTTCAGACAAAGCATTTGCTGTATCTTCAAGTAAAGTTTCCGCTCCTTTTTTCTTTTGCGGAATAGTTTTCATTTCTTCTTCCATTCTATCAATTTCTTTGTCTATCTCCTGTACATTTAACAAAGTGTCTATCCAGTCTGCCATTGTCATTACTCCTTTCTAAAAATTATATAAAAATCTGCATTATAGTCTTGCAGAATCAAGAAACGTCGTTACTTTAGTTACCTTTCTGAGAATTTCAATGCACCCGTAGCTCAATTGGATAGAGTATCTGGCTACGAACCAGAAGGTTAGGGGTTCGACTCCCTTCGGGTGTACCATTTTATTGCATTTCAAGCTTTTTTATTGATGTGGCGGGGTAGCTCAGCAGGTAGAGCAGAGGACTGAAAATCCTTGTGTCGGCAGTTCGATTCTGCCTCCTGCCACCACTTCTTTTTCTTTCCTCTTTATGGAGACTTTCCGAAAGCCTCCAATCTCAAAAAAGGGAGAAAAAATTGAAAACATGGCAAAAACATTTCTTTTCAAAAAAAGAGACTTGGGTTAATAAAAATCCTGTTAATATTGCATATCCTATAGTGTCTAAAAAATATCAAAGCCTAATAATCTCAATTTCTCCGCAATTTGGAATAATATTATAGATTATCTGATTGTTTTTAGGGATTATTTCTTTTGTTTTTTTGTTATGTATTATTTTAGATCTTTTCCAGTTTGCGGGTAGGGTAGATAGGAGTGTAAGCGGTTCGTCATAGAGGGTTTTGTCTGCCTTAGAAGTCAACTTTAATTTTATTGAGGACTCAGTTGAGCTCAGAACTTCAATTTTAGCTGTTTTTCGTTCGGTTTCGTATTTGTGAACTGCAATATGACCAGCCACCCATATTTTTTCTTTTTCTTCAGCGATACGGTCTATTAAAGGGATAAAAACTTTAAGAGGAACGCTTAGCCAATCGCCTCCTACTCCGTGAAAAGGGATAGTTTGTGCAGAAGCTGATTCGAGAGCTTTATCTATAAAACTATAGAGTTCTTCAGTAGTTTTTTTATGAATTAATGATTCTCTATTTGCTAGACGTGTTATCAGATGATATTTTTTTTTAATTTCTTCCATTTCTTCTGTTGAGAGATTCCAGCACCCTTTTTTCAGTCCTCCGGGAGTTGCGTAAGAAATGAGTTTGCTTGTTTTACTTGGGGGGTTGACAGAAAGGATATATTTACAGCAGTCTCCTATCTCTTCATCTGCATGTTTCAGGTTTTTTATTCCGCTGTGAGTCATTGTGTGGTTGGCGTATTCCATTTCCGTTTTTGGGATTATTTCATCCCACTCTTTTTTGAAAGGTTTGAACCATTTTGCTCCGGGATTGATATAAAAAGTTCCTGTTAATCCACGTTTTTTAAGTGCAGGAATTGCATTAATGATATGAGAAGGAAGACTGTCATCAAAAAATAGCATCAACGCACACTGTTTGTTGTCTTTCCATTTTGCAATAGTTGTTTTTATCATGACTTTCTCTTTTTTGGTGCTCCACAGGGTTTATAGCCATTTGCGTACAATGAGCCAATGCGTAGTCCACATTTTTGTTTTATATCATATATAGAGTTAACAGCAAGTTTTTCACATGCAAGCAAAGTGATGAGAGCACATGCTTTTGCATCTTCTGCAGCGTTGTGATGTGTGAATTTTATCCCGAAACTTGCAGAAAGTGTGTTTAATTTATGGTTTGAATGATTAGGCCAGACAAGTTTGGATATGACACACGAGCAGAAATAGTCTGTTTCTGGATAGTCTATATTTGCGACATCAAGGCTTTTTCGCAGTACACTCATATCGAATGATGCATTATGGGCAAGAATAGGTCCTTTTATCCTTTTCTTAAAAGTGGGCCAGAATTCAGAGAAGGGGGGTGCATCGTGTACATCGTCTTCCGTTATCCCATGAATCCCTATGTTAATTCCCAGAAAATAAAATGGGGTAGGGCGGATGTAATGATGAGATATCTCTGTGATAACTCCGTTTTCAACGTTTGCTATGCCTACAGAGCATACAGATGAACGTTTTTCATTTGCTGTTTCAAAATCAATTGCTGTAAAATTCATATTTTTAATATTCCTATCAGTTGTTTTTCAGTAATCATTTTTATTCCTAATTCCTGAGCTTTTGCCAGTTTTGTATTTCCAGGATTTTCTCCCACAATGACAATATTGGTTTTAGAACTCACGCTGGACGTAACATTAGCGCCTAGTTTAGCTAGTTTTTCCTTTAGTTCGGTGCGTTTCATTGTTGCAAGAGAGCCTGTAAGAACGCATTTTTTGCCTGTCAGCGGAGAATTTTCAGATATTTTTTTTGCGGAGTCCGCAAAATTCAATCCTGCTTCTCTGAGTTTTTGCAGTTCCTTTTGATTTGCAGAGTCCGCAAAGTAGTCCACTATTGTTTGTGCGGTGATTAGATCAAATCCTTCAATTTTTCTTGTCTGTTTCAAAAAACCTGCAAAGAGATATTCCAGAAGCAGTCGGGCTAGGCGTTTTTCGCGTTCGGAAGTAAGTGTTTTTTTCTTCAGAATGGTTTTTAATTCAGGAGAATTCTCTTTTTTATTTTTTAGAAAATCTTCCATAAGAGGAATATATGTCTTGAAAAAAGCTTCTCTGATTTTTTTTGTTCTGATTATATTATTAAATTCATTTATGATTATTTCTTCTGAGTAAAAAAGTAGTCCTAAAGGTTCTTTGAATAGTGTTTCTATTGAGGGGAATGGGAGAGATCGTTGATTAAAAGATATTTTTTCAGTTACTAGTGAGCAGAATTTTGAAAAATCGACATTTTCTTTAAGGAAGCATTCTTTTGAGAAAAGTATTGGTCCGGCGAGGTCATATATATGACATTTTGAGAGCTTATCTATACTTCCTAGTTCATTAATTAGGGTTTTGGCTATTTCTTCTCCAACTCGTCTGATGCCAAGTGCATAGAGAACTTTCCAGGGAAGTTTTTCCTTTGTCTTTTCTATGGCATTTTTTAAATTTGCAATAGATTTTGCTTTCATTCCTGGAATGGCACGTATTATTGATTCTCCGAAGAGGTCGTGTTCATATAAATTTGAAGGGGGGTATAGATCTGATGGTTTTTTTATGAAATGTTTATCTACCAGTGTATTTATTACAGCTTCTCCAAGGGTTTCTATGTTTAAAGCATTTCTTGATGCAAAGTGTTCAAGGGCTCCTTTCAGAATTGCCGGACAATCTTTATTTACGCAGCGCAGGGCTATTTCATCTTCAGAAGGAGATACTTTTGATTTACATATCGGGCATTTTTTGGGGATTGGGAATTCTTTTTCTTTTCCTGTTCTTTTTTCTGTTAGAGGTCTTATGACGGCTGGGATTATTTCTCCGGCTTTTTCTATTTCGACAGTATCACCAATTCGGATATCTTTTCTTTTCAGTTCATCAAAATTATGAAGGGTAGCCCGACTTACGGTTGAACCTGAGAGAAAGACTGATTTCAGTTCGGCAACTGGTGTGAGGGTTCCTGTTCGTCCTACTTGCACAGTTATGTCTTTTAGCTTGGTCAATGCTTTTTCTGTTTCGTATTTGTATGCGATTGCCCAGCGCGGAGCTTTTGCGGTAAAACCCAATTGCTTTTGAGCAGAATAGTCATTGATCTTTATTACAGCACCATCAATTTCATATTCAATCTCTGCTCTAATTGTATCTATTTTTCTGATGATTTGCAGAGTTTCTTCAATCCCTGTGGTAGTCATGTTGTGCTGAGATGTTTTTATCCCAAATTCACTGATTTGTGTTAGAAATTCTTTTTGTGTGGTCAATTCCAATCCTGAGACTTCTCCTGGAGCGTAAAAAATGGCGTCTAGTGGGCGTTTTGCTACCGTACGAGGATCAAGAAGTTTTAGGCTTCCGGCGGTTGCATTTCTGGGATTGGCAAACTCTTTTTCTGCGCCTTTTTTTCTATTACGATTGATATTTTCAAAGGCATTTTTTGGCATAAAGACTTCTCCGCGTACTTCAAATATGTCTGGAGGATTATCGGTTTTCAGTTGAAGCGGAATACTTTTGATTGTTCTTATATTTTTTGTTACTATATCTCCCTCGGTTCCGTTCCCGCGGGTTAATGCCTGAGTTAGTATTCCGTTTTCATATCGAATAGAAATGCTTACCCCATCAATCTTGGGTTCTATGCTATATATTATTTCGGAATTATCTTTCTTGAGCAATCGTAAGATTCGGGCATGAAAATTCCTTAGTTCAGCTTCATTGTATGTATTATCGAGGCTGAGCATTGGGATAGAGTGTGTGGTTGATTCAAAGTTTTTTAGGGGTTCTCCACCGACTCGTTGTGTGGGAGAGTCAGTGGTGATTAATTCGGGGTGTTGCTTTTCCAAAGATTCTAATTTTTTATAGAGTTCATCGTATTTTCTGTCAGATATTTCGGGAGTTGCACAGACATAGTATAGATAGTTATGTCTCTGTATTTCTTTTTTCAGATTATCTATTATTTTGTTAGTCATTCGGAGTTGAATATTCTTTTTGTTCAGCAAGTTGCTGAATAGTAGATGGTATATTTTTGAAGAGTTTTGATTCTTCAAGCAGGTTTTTAGTAACTATGTCAAGAGGATAAGTTTTCTGAAATCCATTTTTAATCATAAATATTGCTAATATGACATAGTTTTTTCTGAACAACTCAGCCATTCCTGGTAAAAAACCATTTACGTATGAGGTCGATGTAGATTTAAAAAGTATAGTAACTGTTTTGTTTGAATTTACAAAGCCATACAGGATACATTTTCCTGCTTCAGAGAGATGAATATCGTAATGATGAGTCCTCTGTCTATTGATAAAAAATGGTAGAACAGTAAAGGATAGAGTAGTATCTTTTAGTGAGAAATTAAAGATAAACCCACCATTTCTGATAAGAATTTCTCTTGTTGACAACGCAGAGATAATAGAGCGAGTTTCTTCAGAACTTTTTATTTCGCCATTTAGAATGATTTTCTTATTAATCATTTTTCATGATAATGTTATGATTTTATTTTTGGATTATTCCAATGTAGCACAGGCATCCTGCCTGTGAAAATTACATTTTATTTATCAGGCTAGAAGCCTGATGTACATTGCTATTTGTTATATGTTACGGCATATCCGCAGTTTAAAAGTTTTTTTGCCAATTCGTCTCGTAATTTAGCTTTTTTAACTCCCATAAGAACGGCTATCATGGTTTTACCATTTCTTTCGCATGTTACAGTAATACAGGAGCCTGATGATTTTATGTATCCTGTTTTCATTCCGTTAACTCCTTGACATGATTTTAACAATCTTTTATTTGTTGAAGAGAGTTGAAACGGTTTCGTGTCTTTTCGAATATAATCAAGTTGACAGGTGGAATATTTTAGGACTTCTGGGTAATTTAGGAGATATGATGCGATTATAGCCATTTCCAATGGGGTACTGATATTATCTCTGCGTTCGGGGAGACCATTTGTATTGTAGAATCTACTTTTTGGGAGATGTAGTCTTCGGGCTTTTATGTTCATTTTTGTTACAAACTTTCTTTCTGAACCGGCGAGATATTCAGCTATTTGGTATGTAGCATCATTTGCACTGAAGATGATTGCTGCTTTGAAGAGATCTCTTAGTAGCATGGTTTCTCTGGAGTTTAGATATATTTGTCTTCCACCTATTTTTTCTGCATTTTTTGATATTTTTACCTCATCTGACAGGGAGATTTCTCCTGCTTTTACGCTTTCTATGCAGAGGAGAATTGTCATCATTTTTGTCATAGATGCAATTGGCAGAGGTTCATTTATTTTTTTTCCCCAGAGGATTTCTTTTTTATTCAAATCAATAAGAATCCCGGCTTTTGTATTTGCTTCAAGTTTTCTTTTGAGGATTCCGGGAAGATTTATGCTTACATTTTTAAAGTCTGAGGGAAGAAGTAGTTTTTTTGTGGAGTCTGTCGAACTCTCTTTTTTAGAGATAGAAAGAGTTTTTTCAATTACAGATTTGCGTATTTGGGATATTTTTTCTTTTCCCTGTTCTATCAGTTTGTTGCGGTTCTCTATAATCTTATTTTCAATTTTTTCTTTGGTTGGACGAACAGATTCATCTTTCTCAGAAAGGAAAAATATGGCTGTAAAGAGAAATATTATTGAAAGTATTAAAACTGCCAGGATACGAATAATTAATTTCATTTATTTTAATTTTTTCTCCAGTTATGTCCTTTTCTCCTATGGTAACTCTGGTGTTGTTTTGAGGTACTTTTTCGGCGTCTGTGAGACTGTTGGGAAAAAAGGGGCCAGTTGCTTAGTGCCTCAGGATCAAATTTGTGAAATTCCAAGAAAAGCGATAAAAGTTCCCTTGAATATGAGTACTCACGGCTTTTCATTACTCTGTCTCTTTTTTCCTTTTGCATAAAAAGGGGTATAATTGTAATCATTTCTGCTAATCTTAGCTTAATGAATTTAGGTAGATCAAATGGTTGAAAAAAATGATGAATAAATTTTTTGCATTCTTTTTTTATTTCTGGAAAATATTCCCAGAAGAGAGTATCAGAGGGAGATAATTCTCTTAGGTGGCTACGGATAAATGGAAAAATTATGGTTCCAAGCCCTAGTACACGGGAATCAGAATAGCGCTGAGTACTCATGCGTTCATATCTTTTTTTCAATAGTTCCCTGGAATCTTTGCTTTCCTGCGTATTCCACTCCTTTTCATAGGCTGGAAAAAATATCTGTAAAAAATCATATTCGTGAAATGCAGAAAAGATACTTTCAGGATAGCGGGCTTTTATTATTTTAAAAAATTCTTCTTGTAAACGTGCATTTGATGCTTTGTGGATAGCTTTTTTGTGTTTTCTTATGCTGTCAGCAAGTTCTTCTTCTAAAGAAAAACTATATTGTCCTACTAGCTTTAATGCTCTTAGTATTCTTACGGGATCTTCCAATAGGCGTGTTGTGGAGTCTCCTATGCATCTGACTTTTTTTTCTTTTAAATCCTTATATCCATTAACAAAATCTACAAGGCCTTTTCCATTTACAGGGTCATAATAGAGAGCATTGACAGTAAAATCTCTGCGGTATGCATCCTGTTCAAGGTTTCCGTAATAATTATCCTTCCATATCTGTAACCCAGAATCCGATACACGAACCTTTCTTTCCTCCATAGTTGGTTTTCTTCTAAAAGTACTTATTTCGTAAATCTCCCCTTTATACCTGAGATGTACTATCTTGAATCGCTTCCCAATTATTCGTGCTTTCCTTCCGAATATTTTCTTAATCCTCTGAGGATGTGCATCTGTTGCCAAATCGTAATCTTTAGGAGAAATATCCAACAACAAGTCTCTTACCGCTCCGCCTACTATATAGGCTTCTTCTCCGGCATTATTTAGAGTTCTTAGTATCTCGATTACATGTTTGTTTATTTTATCGCGTATAGGCATATTTAGTTAATTATTAATGATTAGTTATTAATGATTAGTTATTAATGATTAGTTATTAATGATTAGTTATTAATGATTAGTTATTA
>JAYEIY010000150.1:0-11003 GCA_034660375.1 Verrucomicrobiota bacterium | reverse complement strand
GGCTGATTAGACAAGCATATGGATATTCAGATGATGAATATTTTAGGCTCAAAATATTTGATCTTCCCAATATCAAGCTTGGTAAAGAGTTATGAGGTCACCAGGACACATTATCGTGAAGAGGCTATTTTTTTTATAGTATTAATTATTTTCTGCATTGTTCTCCTTTTAACTAAATTAGCCAATTAAGAATTAATATTCATATCTTCGTGAAAGGGCGTTGGTAAGGGTTGATATATCGGTATAGGAGATATCTGCACCGACGGGAAGTCCTGTTGCAAGGCGGGTAATTTTTATATCACATTTTTTCAGTTCTTCTGCGATATATGATGCCGTTGCTTCACCTTCTACATCTGATGAGGTAGCCAGAATTACCTCTTTGAGTTCAGGACTTTCTGCTCTTGATAAAAGGGAGTCTAGAGTCAGTTCTTCTGGACCAATATCATCAAGAGGTTTTATTTTACCTCCAAGTACATGATATAGCCCACGATAAAATGAACTTTTTTCGATAACGGCTATTTGAGAGGGTTGTTCTACTACGCAGATAGTTTTTTCATCCCGTGATTTGTCTTGACAAATACTACACTTTTCTCCTTCACTGTAATTCCCGCATACACAGCAATGTTTTATTGAAGTCTTTAAGACATCCAAAAGTTTTGCTAAAGAAGTAGTCTGTTCCTCTGGCCAAGAAACGATATCAATTGCAAGTCTTTCGGCAGTTTTCTGTCCTATTCCCGGAAGTGCCTTCAGGTGTTGTATTAATTGAACCAATGCTTTTGGATAGAGATTATTCGACAAGATATTATCCTCTTACATCTATTACTTCACCATTAAAAATATCACAGGCTTTCTGTACAAACGGATTTTGCATTATCTTCTCTTTAACCTCTGGAGTGGCTTTTAATTTGCGCTTATGATTCTCTGTCTTAGCAATACTTCTTTTTATTACAATTTCCCATGAATAACTATCTGAAATTCTGCGGAGAGCCTTCTGCATAAGTCCAAGATTGGCTTTTTTAGAGATCACCTGGTAATGTTCTTCAGGAAAATCTAGATCAGAGGAGACATACAGGATATTATCAATAATCGAAATGGGGATCATTTCCTGCATAATTGCTTTTTCTTTTTGTTTTTCCGGGATCTTTCCAACTTCCTTTATAAGCTGATGCCATATATTATTAAGATCCAGTTCTTTTGGATCTATGGATTGGTGAATTTCGGAAGAGGCAGGTAATGAAGGTGCTTCTTTTTCTGGAGAAGTTTTTTTCTGAGGGTTTGCGGGGGGTGGCGTTTTTTCTTCAGGCGGATTCGGTCTTTCAGTTTTCTCAACAGGCTTCGGGATGATTTGTTTTTTTTCGGTTGTCTGTGATTCGGGCAAAATTGGTATTTCTGGTTCCGACTCGACACACTCTATTGTCGGGGTTCCGTCGGTTGTCTGTGATTCGGGCAAAATTGGTATTTCTGGAGGTTTTGGTGTATTTAGATCGGTTTTTTGTGGTTGGGGTGGCGCAACAACTTGTTCATTTGCCATTAGTTCAGGGTTCAGATTTTTTTTTTTACTTTCGTTTTCTGAAGAAACAGAATTTTCAGGTTTTCTTTTAATTTGATTAAGTTGCTGTAGTAAATCATCTATATTTACGAGATTTGCGTTTCTTGCAGAACTTACCAATGTAACTTCCAAGGAAATTCTTTTATTTGCAGCATATTTCAGTTGTGCTTCCTTAACTATAAGCTCCTGCAATAACTGCTGAAGAGACGGGGCAGAGTGTTTTTTTGCCATTTCTTGCACAAAATGAACTTCTTCATTATGCATGTCAATCAGGGATTTTGCGGTTCCCGACAATTTCATAACAAGAACATTCCTGAGATAAAGTAGTAAATCTGAATAAAGACGCTCCAGATCACGACCTTTGTCAGCAAGATTGTTGATTGTCTGTATAATTTCTGATGGATTATCGCAGAGCATCGCATCAACAATCCTCATTAATTCTGTAGAGGTCGCAATACCAAAAACTTCTATAACATTTTTTTCTGTAATCGTTTCCTTTTCAACCAAACCACCGCAAAAAGCAATCATCTGATCAAAAATAGACTGTGCATCCCGCATTCCACCATTCGCAGAACGAGCGATCGATGCAAGAGCAGCATCCTCTACAAAAACCTTTTCTTTCTCTGCAATTTCACGCAGCCTTGCAACAATCTTTTGCACGGGAATGCGTTTAAAATCAAAACGCTGACATCGCGAAATAATTGTCGGTAGAACTTTTTCGGGTTCGGTAGTAGCAAAGACAAATTTAACATGTGGAGGGGGTTCTTCAAGGGTTTTAAGGAGTGCATTCCATGCCTGTTTTGTCAACATGTGAACCTCATCAATGATATAGACTTTATATTTTCCGTTTGCGGGAGAATACTGAACCTGTTCGCGCAGGTCTCTTATATCATCAACTCCATTGTGAGATGCACCATCAATTTCTATAACATCAAGTGAGTGTCCAGATGTTATCTCTAAACACGAATCACATTTGTTGCATGGTTCGCCCTTTTCTGGATTTTTACAATTAAGGCTTTTAGCAAAGATGCGGGCTGTGGTTGTTTTCCCAATCCCCCTTGATCCAACAAAAAGATATGCATGACCCACTTTTCCAGAAACTATTGCATTTTTCAATGTAGATGCTATATGTTCCTGCCCCACCAATTCATCAAATCTCTGAGGTCTGAATTTTCTCGCTAATACTTGATAACCCATAATAATTTTTTTTACTTGTTATGTTAAGAAATAACCGCTTTAATCTTAGCGATAAGTTTTTTGTGTTCAGCAGTTTTTTAAGAAACTCTTTAATAGGTAAATCGGTTTCATTAATGTCTTTATTGCTGAATTTTGCCAGATAATTACCTTCTAAATTTACTCAAAAGAGGATTAGAACAGGAATATGCTTAATTGTATCATGATGCCTTATACTTCCAAACCAACCCCTTCATCACTAGGAAACATTACATCAAAGATAATTATATCCCGATAAAAAGATCTTATATTATAAACAATCGCAACATCTTCTCATTTTAAATCTTTATAGATTCCTATGCAAAATAACTTTTGTAATATAATGCAAAAGTTTATTTTCGCGAATTTAAAATTAGATAAAATTTAAATATACGGACTTTAAAGCCAACATTCTTAGTGAGAAATATTTGTATTTCTATAATCCCTATATACAGTAAATCAGATTACTTGACATAATCCCCCGTTGTTATGTCAAAAACGTAAGACGTTTTAATTGATCTGTTTTAATTTTTTTCTTCTCAAAAAATAGTTTTTTTGAAAGAAATACATTGTAAAAAGCAATTTATCATAGTTGTCAATTAAAAAAACGGAAATAAATCTAGTAAAATTAAATTAATAAAAAGGATTTGATATGATTTCAAGACTTTATCTTTTAATGACAATTGTGCTGTTTTCAGCCCTAATCATAGTTTTTTCTCAAAGCATTTCTGCGGAAGAACAAAGCGTTTTTTTTATTAAGCGCATTTATTCTGGGTTTCGAAATCCGGAAGGCTCGGTTTATGATCCTGTCAGAGACTGTTATTACATTTCAAATATGAATGGAGGACCATCGCAAAAGGATAACAGTGCATTTATTTCAAGGATTAAACAGAAAAAAAAGAATTTCAATGTAGATATTTTTCTGGAGAGCAGTGAAAAAATTGAACTTCACGCTCCAAAAGGAATGGCTGTAAAAAAAGATTTTCTTTTTATTGCAGATATTGATTCTGTTGTTCTTATTAATATAGAAAAAAGAAAATTCATAAGTAGAATCAAGATCAACGGAGCCCGCTTTCTTAACGATATAGTTATCGATGCAGAAAATAATATGTTTGTTTCAGATACAGCTACTGACATGATTTTTAAACTCGCGTATCCATATACAAATGTTAAACAAAATGCACTTTCTGTTTCCAAGTATCTCAAAGCTCCAAATGGATTGATGATTCATCCTGAAACTGACAACCTCTGGATCGTATCATTTAAATCGCCCTTTCTTGTAGAGCTTAATCCTAAAAATGGGAAATTGATTTCTCGAAAAAATATAAAGACATCTGGACACGACGGAATATGCAGAGGATTTGATTCGGACGATATATTTGTAAGTATTCATTCTAAAGGATATCTTCTAAAGATAAGTCCGTCCAGTTCCTCGGATTTTTTGGTAAAACTGGTTAATAAGAAAAAGCTCGAAAAACCGGCAGATATATCTTATGATCCAATAAGAAATATTATTGTTGTCCCCGAAATGTCAGAGGGAAGTGTAAGTCTTTTTAGAGTTACAGAATAAGGAGAGTAATAAAAATGTTTCTTTTTATGATAGTCTGGGCAGTGATAGTTTTTTCCGCATTAATTACGGTAAAAGGAAACCCGATATATACTCTAATAGAAGAACTCCCTGATGACGCAATAGATTTATTAGCCGACTATATGAACCATCCCCCAGATGAATTTCCGGAAGAATTACGTGCTAAATTTATGCAATTGGGAAGATATGCTATTGGACAAATTCTCCTTTTTCTAGTAGAAATGCTTACTGCAGCATATCTCTTGGATAAGTTTTTTATCCTAGCTATAACAATAATAATAAAAGATCTTGTCTTAATTTTAGTGAGCTTTTATACTATGAAATATCCAAAAGTTTCCTCCGAAAAGATATTTAATCCACTAAAAACACTCCCTGCCTGGCTTATTTCTTTAGATAGATTCTCATATCTACTTTCCTCCTTAATATTTATCTACATCTTTTTTAAAATGAATGTCTAAAATATTACATAAGAAACTATTCTGGTAATATTTCTAAAATCTCCTATACCCCATATATTGTATGTAAAAATAAAAAAAAACACTATATGGGGGGATTGACAACTGTTTTACATGACTTATTCTTATCTCTCTTTCAGCCCTGAAATTCTAAAAATATTATGAAATAAGGAAACATCTATGCAATCTGATATTTCACGTGAGATATGGAATCTAAAATATAAATACACGAATGGAGACAAAGTCTGCGACCAAACAATTGAAGACACATGGAAACGTGTCTCAAAAGCTGTAGCACAACCAGAAAAAGAAAAGGAAAGAAACAAGTGGACTGCACAATTCTATTCAATTCTTGAAGATTTTAAGTTCCTACCTGGAGGCAGAATCCTTGCAAATGCCGGGACCACCCGGTCAAAAACAACTATGTTTAACTGCTACGTAATGAATACAGTAAAAGATTCTATAGATGGTATTTTTGATGTAGTTAAAGAATCTGCTTTGACACAAAAGCAGGGCGGAGGAGTAGGATATGATTTTTCGTCAATTCGTCCGAAAGGTGATTATATAAAAGGTGTTGAATCTGAGGCATCAGGACCTATTAGTTTTATGCGTGTAATGGATGCGACTTGTCGTACAATTATGAGTGCTGGTCAAAGACGTGGTGCACAAATGGGAGTAATGAGATGTGATCATCCGGATATTGAAGATTTTATTATAGCCAAACGACAAAAAAAGACCTTTCAAATGTTTAATCTATCGGTTGCTATCACCGATGATTTTATTGAAGCAGTTAAAAATGATGCGGCTTGGAATTTAATTTTTAAGGGAAATATACATAAAACAGTTCAGGCAAAAGACCTCTGGGATAAGATTATGAACTCTACATATGATTATGCTGAACCTGGGGTTATTATGATTGATGAAGTAAATAAAATGAATAATTTGCACTACTGTGAGACCATAAGTGCAACGAATCCTTGTGTAACAAAAACCACATGGGTACATACAGACAATGGACCACGACAGGTAAAAGAATTGATAGGCAAAGCTTTTTCGGCAAGAGTAAATGGAGAAGATTATTTGTCAGGAACTCAGGGCTTTTTCAACACTGGAGAAAAAGATGTTTTAACTTTGAAAACATCTGAGGGCTATGAAATAGAGTTAACTGCTGATCATCCTGTCCGTAAAGCAGAAAAATTAACACGATACTCTACTAAGACAAGTTGGTGTAATGCTGGTCAGCTCAAAGTTAATGATTTGATTGTATTGAATAATCATGCTCCCAATATTTCCTGGGATGGAAAATATTCTCATAAAGAAGGCTATCTCATAGGAATGCTTTTGGGAGATGGTACTATAAAGAAGGATAAGGCTATTTTATCTGTATGGAAAATGCCACTTGCAGCAAATGGTGAAGGAATGAAAGTTTCCTGCGGTACTTCTTCTGTAATGAAGCATGTCCTTGAATGTGTAGAAGAACTCCCTAAACGCAGTGATTTTGTAGGATGGCAGGAAGTTCACGGAAGAAACGAATATCGCCTTTCTCTTTCCGCTATAAAAAATTTGGCTCATAATCTGGGAATATTTCCAGGAGAAAAAAAGATTTCGACTGAACTGGAAAAATGTTCAAGTGATTTTTCGAAGGGATTTCTTCGTGGGTTTTTTGATGCAGATGGATCTGTCCAGGGTTCTCAAGAAAAAGGAGTTTCTATTCGTTTATCTCAGTCAGACATTTCCTGTCTTTCGGCGCTGCAGAGGATTTTGCTTCGTCTTGGTATTGTTTCTCGTATATATCGGAATCGTCGCATTGCGGGTGAGCGTTTTTTTCCAAATGGCAAGGGTGGACAGAAAAAATACAAAACTAAAGCACAGCATGAACTCGTTATTTCCGGCAGCAATTTGCAGTTATTTTCTGAAATAATAGGGTTTGCCGATACTAATAAGAAAATAAGATTAGAAAATCTTCTTGGAGATTACAAAAGGGAATTAAACAGAGAATGTTTTACTGCTAAAGTAACTGATATTACACCTGAGGGGAAACAAGATGTTTATGACGTACAAATTCCCGGGATTAATGCCTTTGATGCTAATGGTCTCCTTGTTCACAACTGTGGCGAACAACCTCTTCCTCCTTACGGTGCGTGTCTGTTGGGCTCAGTGAACCTTTCTAAATTCATAAACAATCCATTTACAGATACTGCATCAATAGATTATGATGGAATATGTAAAACCGTTAGAGTTGCTGTCAGGTTTCTGGATAATATTATTCAGATAAGCAATTTTCCGCTTCAGGAGCAAAAGGAGGAGGCAGAAAAAAAACGTCGTATGGGACTGGGGATTACCGGATTGGCAGATGCAATTATATTTCTGAAATTGAAGTATGGCTCTCCCGAAGCAATTGAAGCAACCGAAGAAATAATGAAAAAGATTACTTATACTGCTTATGAGACATCTATTCAATTAGCTTCGGAAAAAGGTGCTTTTCCTCTCTTTAACGCTGAAGAATATTCTAAAAGTCTTTTTATAAAAAGACTTCCGAAAGAGCTTCAAGAAAACATAAAAGAATACGGTATCAGAAATTCTCACCTTACATCTATAGCCCCCACAGGAACTATATCTCTCCTCGCAAATAACGTTTCAAGTGGTATAGAACCGGTATTTGCATATTCATATTCGAGAAAGATAAAAACCGGTCTCGAACAAGATGATCAGCATAAAACAGCTAAAATAATGGATTATGCTTATAAGGAATATCTTAATTTTTCGGATGATATTGTTGAAGGACCTAATGACCTTCCAGATTATTTTATTACTACGGATGATATATCTCCAAAGGTGCATATTGATGTGCAGAGTTCTATTCAGCAATATGTTGATAGCTCTATATCAAAGACAATTAATGTGCCCAAAAATTTTTCTTTTGAAGATTTTAAACATATCTATATCTATGCCCATGAGAAAAATGTAAAAGGATGTACAACTTTTCGTCCGAATGATAAGATTACAGGCATACTTATGAGAGATGATGAGAAAAAAGAGATAGAAACTTTAGAAGCAGAATTCCCGGAGCGCCCCTCATGTTTGCGAGGAACAACCTACAAAATAAAAACTCCTCTTTCTCCTGAGGCTCTTTATCTGACAATTAACGATATCGAAGAAAAAGATGGAACCATCCGCCCTTATGAATTATTTATCAATACAAAAAATCTCCAGCATTTCAGCTGGATTGTTGCTATGACTCGCCTTATCTCTGCACTTTTCAGAAAAGAAAAAGATCCTTCTTTCCTGGTAGGCGAATTAAAATCGATTTACGATCCAAATGGAGGATATTTCAGTGACGGACAATATATTCCTTCTTTGGCGGCTGATATAGGCAACACAATAGAAACGCACCTCGTGAGCATAGGAGTAATCCTCTCAAAGGAAGAAAATGCTACACGAAAAAAAGGCTCTGAAAAGTATGCGCTTTGTCCAGAATGTAACGAATTTTCTCTTTCAAATCAGGAAAATTGTTTGAAATGTTTGAATTGTGGTTATAGTAAGTGTGGATAATGTTGTAGTAGAGGCTCTCGCAGAGGGATTGAGAAGTCACCCTCTGTAACTGTCCGATAAACAATAGCTGGACACAGATGTTTTCTAAATCCCAAGCCCCCTAAAATAATAATGCCTAACAAATTTATAGATCAAAGCCTAATTACGACAAAGCGCTTTGGTGTTTCACAGCAAAAAAAAATCCTTGAATCCAAGCATGAAAAGTCTTTAGAAAAGGCAGATCGTAACACAAAACAGAACATGGATATAGCCAGTTATGATGAGTATTCAAGAAATTTAAATGCTGTTGCAGCCCTTATTTCAGAAATTCTCCATCCTGCAGAGGATGAGTTAACTAAATTAAAATTAGATTGCAGAATTCGGGAAAATACAATTGCAGAATTAAAAAAAACGTCTTCACAAATTAATAATTTGAGTGTTGATTCTGAACTTCCTAAAAAAGATTCTAAATTGTTAAGAAAATCGATCTATGAATTGGAAAAGGCAAGGCGTAGATGCATTCAAATACAAAATCAATTAAAAAATTCTACCCATTTAGAAGGAATTGATAAAAAGCAGCCTGTACAAACGACTGATATTCTCTCTCTTTCTTTTTTCCAACTAACACGTTTAGGGATAGCATTTTTGTGGCCTTTAGCGCTAGGTATAATTGTCGCAGTTGTAATGATAGTATACGCAATCTTTTCTGTATTTGGAATGATGTAATGCTTGAAAACTTTAAAATGAAAACCAAAGAAAAAAACTTAGAAAAGGAAAAAAGAAAAAGACTTGCAAAGTATTTAAGCACGGGTTCCTATCGCCATCACAAAGACTTTGTCTCATTCCCACAATCAGTTTCACGTAATAGATTCTATTTCCTCTTATTCTCAACTCTTCTATTCTTTCTCGTTCTCTCTGGAATTTTAAAAGAATTCCTCTAACACCATTTTTTATACTTTATATGCTTGTCATCGTCTGTGAATCTGCAAAATATTCCATGAGTATTGTATAATAGGGATTTTAAGCTTGATTCTTTTATAAATTTCCTTATATTCAAGAACTTTTATAGCAAATCAATCGAAAAAGAATAAAAGACATATCATTATGAGTGAAGAATTATTGAAAATACGACATAGTATGGCACACATTATGGCTGCCGCAGTTCAAAAACTATACCCTGATACAAAGTTTGATATCGGACCGGCTACAGATGATGGGTTTTATTATGATTTTGATCTGGAACACCGTTTTGTTCCGGATGATCTGAAAAAAATTAAAAAGGCAATGTTTAAAATAATCAATAAATCCCTGCCTTTTGAACAATTTATTGTACCCAGAGAAAAAGCCGAAAAACTTCTAGAAGGACAAAAATATAAACTTGAAAGATTGGCTGATATCCCAGAAGAAGAAGAAATATCATTTTTCAAATGTGGAGATTTTGTTGATCTATGCCGTGGACCGCATGTTGAACACACAGGAAAAACAAAAGTTTTTATGCTATCTTCAATAGCAGGATCATACTTTCGTGGAAACGAAAATAACCCCATGCTTCAAAGAATCTATGGGACTGCATTCCCATCAAAACAAGAACTGGCAGAATATAAAACAATGCTGCAAGAAGCAAAAAAAAGAGACCATAGAAAACTTGGGAAAAAATTAGACCTCTTTAGTACATCCGAAAATGTGGGACCCGGACTGATCCTCTGGCACCCGAAAGGCGGAAGAATCCGCTCTATTATCGAAGACTTTTGGAAAAAAGAACATTTTAAAAATGGATATGAATTGCTCTATACCCCACACGTGGGAAAAGAGGAACTCTGGCAAACCAGTGGACATCTGGATTTTTACAAAGAATCTATGTACTCAAGCATGCAGATAGATGAACAGGATTATTATGCAAAACCCATGAACTGCCCATTTCATATTATGATCTATAAAAATCAAAACCGTTCCTACAGAGACCTCCCATGTAGATGGGCTGAAATGGGAACCGTTTATAGATACGAAAAAAGCGGTGTACTACATGGACTTATGAGAGTTCGCGGATTCACACAGGATGATGCTCATATAATATGCACGCCGGAACAAGTCGAAGAGGAAATAAGAGAATGTATCCGCTTTAGTCTTTTTATGTGGAAATCATTTGGATTCAAGGATATAAAAGCATATCTGTCTACTCGTCCTCCAAAGGCTGTAGGCGAACAAAAACGCTGGGATAAAGCTATTGTATCTTTGGAAAAGGCCGTTAAAGCAGAAGGTCTGAAATGTGAAGTAGATGAAGGGGGAGGCGCATTTTACGGTCCCAAAATTGACTTAAAAATAAAAGATGCAATTGGAAGAGAATGGCAAACAACAACTATTCAGTTTGATTTTAACCTTCCAGAGCGCTTCGATATGAATTATATCGGATCTGACGGGGAAAAACATCGTCCATACATGGTACACAGAGCCCTCCTTGGGTCTTTGGAACGATTCTTCGGAATACTTATAGAACATTATGCCGGATCTTTTCCCACATGGTTAGCCCCTGAACAAGTTCGTAGTTCTTTAGTTAATATTGATAATTCAAATTGTGTAATAGTTAGTGAAAGCAAAAGCAAATTAACATCATATGCAATAAAAAAAGAGATTAAAACTTTTGAAATAGCAAAAAATGTTGGTGGTAGAT
>JAYEIY010000149.1:0-2189 GCA_034660375.1 Verrucomicrobiota bacterium | reverse complement strand
TACATACTTTTATGCCGTGCTTACCTCGCGAGATCAAAAAATATTAGAGCAAAGCGGGATAAATAAAAATAATCTCTTTTTGCTGTCTAATCCTGTGGAAGTAACAACTTTTAAGGATACTAATCAAAGAGATGAATCCTCTTGCAGTAAAATAAGAAAAAGACTTGGTTTAAAGGATGATTTACCAATTATGCTTTATCCAGTCAGAGCAATTCGCAGAAAAAATATAGGCGAAATCCTTCTTCTATCAGCACTTTTTTCGGGCAAAGCATACTGGATAATAACACGGGAACCAAAAAATCCTCTGGAAAAACCGATATACGAAAAATGGGTTAAATATGCTAAAAGAGAGCATTTATCCGTAGTTTTTAATGCAGATGAAAAGGTAGATTTTGCAGAACTTTATGAAACTGCATTTAAGGTTGTTGTCACAAGTGTTACAGAGGGCTTTGGTCTAGCATTTCTTGAACCATGGATAAGGGGGAAGGCAGTTACGGGTAGAAATATTCCAGATATTACATCCGATTTTAAAAATGAGGGTATAAAACTGGATTCTCTATATTCTGTCCTTTCGATTCCTGTTTCTAGTCTTTCGAATCTTTCTCGTTTAGAGACGGAATACAGTGTTTTTTTACAGGATATCTATGCCAGCTATGCAATTGAGATAGCAAATGGAACAATTAAAGAATTTCTTCAGAAAAAATTAAAAGAGAAAACTATAGATTTTGCGGATTTGGATATTCTTGAGCAACAATACATAATCTCTGAAATAAAAAGAAGTCCCGAATTACGAGAAACTATAATAAAAGAGAATAATCTTAAAATGATTCTCAAAAATCCATGCAAAAAAACGATTGAATATAACAAAAAAAGGATAAAAGCAGTATTTAATCTTAAAAATTATGGGAAAAAACTCAATAAGATCTATCTGCAAATGCTTAAAATAGAGAGCACAGAAAATGCTCATTTGCAAGATCCTGCAGAAAAATTGATCGAAAACTTTACAAATGCAAAAAATATAAGGTTGATAAAGCAGTGAAACAATTATTTAAAAACTTAAAACGATTGCACCCTGAAACTACGGGTCTTAAACCGGAAATATCATTTGAAAAAGATATAAATACAGTCCTTTTTGATATATATGGAACCCTTCTTATCTCTGCATCCGGCGACATAAGTTCCTCCAACTTGAAATGGAAAGCGGCTCTAAGTGCCTTTGCTGAATGCGGTATTTCCATAAAAGCTGATACTGAAAAAGAAAAAGAGATAGTTGGAGAATCTATACTTAAAGAATATTTCTATGCAATAAAACAATCTCACAAGAACTCAAAAAAGAATGGGATAGAATTTCCTGAAGTAAATATTATAGATATCTGGCAACAAACCGTTTCTACATTGCAATCTTCATTTGAAATAAACATAGAGAAGCCTATCGATTTTGAAAAAATGGCAATAACTTTTGAGTTTTTGAATAATCCTACCTTTCCTATGCCTGGAATGAAAGAAGTCCTTGAAAAACTCTCTAAAGAAGGGATAACTCTCGGAATTATTTCAAATGCACAATTCTTTACCCCTATGATTATGTCATTTTTTCTTTCCGATCATAATAATATTTCACAAAAGATCCCTTTATTTAACAATTCTTTATGCGTTTATTCATACGAATATGGTAGAGCAAAACCAGGGATATTTTTGTATGAAAAATCTGCTGCAAAATTAAGAGAACACGTAATTTTACCAGAAAATATTTTGTACATAGGTAATGATATGCTAAATGATATCTATCCAGCACAGCAACTTGGTTTTAAAACAGCACTTTTTGCTGGAGACCAACGCTCACTGAGATTGAGAAAAGACAATCCTGCCATAGAAAAAATAAAACCAAATCATATAATTACAGAATTAAACCAGATTCTAACTATAGTAATAAATAAATAAACTACATTAGACAGGATTACAGGATTTGCAGGATTAACAGGATTCTTTATAGAAGTAAAAGTAGTTAGTACTTTGCATATCCAGAACTCATCGGTTTGAGGCTGACGAACACGCAAGTAAGATTCCCTTTTTTACTAAAGAAAGGGAAAGTAGTTGCTCGGTAATTCAAATTCCTTGCTCAAAACAAAACATACTCGTAATTTAACTTCCCTATCGTCGACAAAACGGATATTCTTGTTTAAAAATTGACC
>JAYEIY010000148.1:0-2206 GCA_034660375.1 Verrucomicrobiota bacterium | reverse complement strand
GCAACTACTTTCCCTTTTTTTGATGAATTAAGGATAAAAAAAGGGAATCTGAGTTGCGTGTTTGTTAGCCTCAAACCTTAGAGCTCTGTAACTACTTTAAATTAAAAGAATTAAAAAAAATGATTCTCGCTCTTTGAGTTTGGAAATCCTTGCATTCGCAAAGACCATTCTAGAATTCATTTTCTGCAGATGATGATTATGTCGAAAGAAATAGTAAAAGTTGGATTTCAAAAAAAAATTTTATCTCCTTGATATATAAAGAGATAATTTGATGCTTAAAGAAGTTTTGCCATAAAAAACACAAATATTACTGCTAACGGACTAAGACTGGCATTAGTTGATCAATATTTAACTGTGTAATTTGGGTTAATACTTGCAAAAAGAAGAACAAAATTATATTTTATTAAGTTAAGTTGCATAAATATTCATTGTTATAAAATAAAATATTGAGTCTAAAATACTACAATAAAACTAAAAAAAACACAGTGATTACTTTACTGTCATGCATGATTTTTCTATAAAACCAAAGGACCTGACATTATTTGATATTTTTAATATATTACTGATGAAATTAAACCTAAAATAGGAGATAGTAATGCTAGCCAGAGCTCCAAGTTATAGAGCAACTCAGATTCCCTTTTTTATTATAATTTCAGGTGTCTTCATCAATCCGCATGGTACGAGTTGATACTCATTCTGCCATTCATCGTTTTCAGTGGTAAATTGCCAAGGTCCAGTCCATTCTGGCCATTTTTCGTTATGATGCAATGGACCATGAGAATTACGTCGATGCGAAACAACTTCTATTTTTAGTAGATTTTCGCCATTTTTTAAAAGTTCTGTAATCTCAACTTCATTTGGACGCCAAAGGATTGATCCTGCAGATTTTCCATTCACGTTTACTTCTATTGCAGTACCACGGTATTCAGGAATGTATAAAAAATATTTCTTATCTCTATCCTGTGATAAATTTATTTTAGTATTATATGAGACTGCCCCGGAATAAAAAGGAAGTCCCTGTGGCACCCAATCTCCAATTTTAAGTGTTTCAATGGGATTATTGAGAAGCACCCTCCCCTCACTCAATTCAACTCCAAAATCACCCAGTAAATAGATAATCTCCAATCCTGAATGTTCTTCGGAATAATTACAGCTTAATTGCAGAATATTTTCTCCATTTTTTATTGAATCAGCTGGAATTTTGATTTTTTGCAAAGATTTATCAACCCACCAACCAACAATATTATCCGTATCTATTGGTGTTCCATTTAGAGTAATAGAAAATGTTTCGGGACATTCAAGGGCAATAAAAACATCATTTTCGGGAATATAATCTGCATTGAAAGAATACTCCAAATCTACCATGATGCTTTTGGGGTCATTTTTTTTCTTTTTTGCCCAGGGTTGAAGCATCTGCCCTCCCCTGCGGTTTAGGTTCAAAGAATCTCTAACATACATATCTATGCGAAGGATTTCGTTTGGATCATTCCAAGTTTCACTATCTGCAATTTTATAGGCTGGATAATCTAGAACTAATACATTTGGTTCTGAAAGTTGAATGTTACAATTCTGCATATTTATCTCAGACTTTGCAATTTCTTTTAATCTTATTTTTTCAGGATATTCGAAATTAAGAGATTTTTTAGAGAGAAAAAACATTCTGCCTTCTATTGGAGAAAGTTCTGTTTTTATCTCTGCTATTCCCCCTCTCTTTTGCATTTTAATGGCAGAGAATGTTCCCGAAGAGAGATCAAGTTCCAGTACTTCTGGAAGCATTTTTTCATGCCATTTTATGTGGACATCAGGATGTTTTTCATTTCGTTCTCGTACGAGGGTTGGGTCATTTTTTTCGGGGATAATAAGTTGTTTTTCATTGTATCCGGTATTACAGATAAATAGATAATATCCTTGTTCATCCTCACGCAACTGGTAAAGGACATTTTTTAATTCATTGTTCTGTTCATCACATATCGACAATCTACGTACTTTGTCATTCAAATAATTCAGCAAGTAGTCCCCTTTCTCTGGAATAGCAACTGTTTTTTTTGCCAAGATTTCAGCCTTATGGGATGGGATTGCATTCACCAGTTCGGGAGGATTGCCACAAAAAACAACATTTCCTCCTTGTTCAATAAACTTTTCAAGCAATTTTAATGTAGAGGAACGGATTGTCTTCATATTTGTAACAAGTATGGTTGAATATGAC
>JAYEIY010000147.1:0-2213 GCA_034660375.1 Verrucomicrobiota bacterium | reverse complement strand
AACATGAATGGATGGAAAGTTTTAAAGCTCAAAAAAGAATGGCAGAACTTGGGCTCAAAAGTGAAGATGAGTTGCAAAGTTGGTTTATGAAACAAATGGATGATTTTTTGACTTCAAAGGGTAGAAAACTGATTGGTTGGGATGAAATTCTTGAAGAAGGTTTGGCTTCTGGTGCTGCAGTTATGAGTTGGCGTAATGCAGATGGTGGATTAAAAGCTGCCGAAGCAGGACATGATGCAGTGATGTCAGTCGCAGAATACACTTATTTTGATTCTTATCAAAACGAACCCGTAAAAAACGAACCTTTAGCAATAGGAGGTATGCTTCCCATGGAAAAAGTTCTTGAGTTTAATCCTATTCCAGACAATCTTTCTGAAGATAAGAAAAATAAAATTCTTGGCGGTCAGGGACAGCTTTGGACAGAATATATTGCAAATTACAAACACCTTGAATACATGGCTTTTCCAAGAGTTTGTGCGTTATCAGAGATCCTATGGAAAAATTCAAATAAAATTTTGGAATCAGAGTTTAAGGAACATTTGAATATACATTTGCAACGCTTGGATGCATTAGATGTTAATTACAAGGTTCATGAAAAGGCTTTTCGCACAATGTCTATTTAAACTTATACAAAAACTTTTTCAAAAGGATCGAGCCTACCTAATTACTGTTTCGATATATTAGTATAAAATTAGGTAAATAATTACTTCTTCTTTTCTTTGGGAATAAAGAGTAAAAATGGCAATGAAAAGCAGGAGACTACTGCACAGATTTTAAATGTATATTCAAGACCAAGAACATCTCCGCAATACCCTACAAATAAAACCATCAGCGTACTTATAGAAAAATTTATTGTCATAGAAATACTATTCATAAAAGCTGGTCGTTCTGAGCCTACTTCCTGAACAAGCGCAAGTATAACCGGACCTGATGCAAAAAGGAAAAAACCAAGCAAAATCAGAAGAGGGATCATCAAGATATCACCCCAGAAAACAAACAACCACATTAGAATAGGATTTGCAATGGCAATAACAAGAAGAGTCGTTTTTCTGCTTATTCTGTCTGATAGATGACCCGCAACAAAAACTCCGAAGGCTCCTGCAAACTGCAATATCGATAAAGAAATACCGGCAACCCACAAAGATTTTCCCAGACCTGTCAAATAAATAGGTAAATAAAGAGTCAACGATGCCTTCATTCCTGCCCTAGCTAACTGAAAACCAAAGAGAAAAACCAAAAAATGCCTCAAACCTTTTAATGTTGATTTCACTCCCTCTTTCTTCTTGTTCGCCTCTATCCCAGGTGCAATAGAGGATACATTTTTAAGCTTAAAAAACAAAACTAATGATGCTATTATACCTAGAGGCATAACACGAAAAGAACCTTCCAGTCCCCACAGGGAAAGAGCCCCAGTAATAAGCAGAGGTCCAAGAGTTCTTGCCATTTCGCCACCAAGCATATAGTAACTCATGCCAGCCCCTACCCTAGCCTGAGAATAACGCCTTATCATTACAGGACCCGGAACATGAAACAAGGAAGAACTTATCCCTGCAACAAATAGTAAAATCAATAAAAAGATATACGACGGAGCAAGACCCAATAAACTCATTGAAATAGCTGTAATCGCTGGAGCAACTATAAGCAAATATCTAAGACAAACCTTATCTGCAGCCAAGCCAATCAAAGGATTAAACAATGACGGAACTTTTCTTACAAAATCAAGAAAAGCCGCCATTGACAAAGTCATCCCGTATTTTGCAATAAGTAACGGAAGCATAGGAGCTAGAAAAGATGCATAGATATCATGAAACATGTGCCCTAGAGAAATGGTTATTACTTTATTTTTTTGATTCTTTTCCTTCATTCTTTTAAAAATCCTATTTAATATTATCTATTTTTTTTCTTCTTTTTAATTGTGATAAATAAAGAGATTGAGGAACAAGATTTTTCGCCAATCCAATTCCCTCAAAATAATCCTGAGATTCATCTCCTTTAAAGTTAAATAAAAAGAATTTTTTCTTCTTTACATTGAGTGATTTTGAAGTACCAATCACATATCCTATTTCATATTGTGCCGAAGTCAATGAACCTTTTCCTTTAGAATTCCAAAATACATTCATTGTAGAGGTATGCCCGGCTCCAGAACTCCAATGCCCTCGATTTACCGCCTTCCATTCATCATTAATTACGCAATTATCAATCAAGTTTGCCAT
>JAYEIY010000146.1:0-2222 GCA_034660375.1 Verrucomicrobiota bacterium | reverse complement strand
TGATTAGACAAGCATATGGATATTCAGATGATGAATATTTTAGGCTCAAAATATTTGATCTTCCCAATATCAAGCTTGGTAAAGAGTTATGAGGTCACCAGGACACATTATCGTGAAGAGGCATAAAAAAGAAAGAAAAGTAAGAAAAAGCAAAAAAAGAGAAAAAACTAGAAAAAAAGAATTACTGCAACATCAATTTGAGATGATGAGATTACATCAATTTGAGATGATGAGATTACATCAATTTGAGATGGTTGATGACATCGGAATAAAGAATATACTGGTTACAGCCGGTTACATCAATAAAAACCTATGAAAGAACTGTGTAAATATACTGATGCAGCCAATATTGATCTTAAATCTATGAGAGACAAGTTTTATAGGGATGTCTGCGATGCTACATTAAAGCCTGTTCTTGATACACTCGTTCTGGCAAAAGACAGTGGAGTTATGGTGGAAGTAACCAATCTTATTATTACATCACTCAATGACTCAGATAATGATTTAAAAATGTTATGTCAGTGGGTATTTAAAAATCTTGGTGTTGATACATCTTTGCATTTTTCCAGATTTCATCCCAATTGCAAAATCAGGAAAATAGCCCCTACATCTTCCCTTACATTAAAAAGAGCGAGCGAAAATTGCGACGGTAGAAGGTCTAAAATATGTATATGTTGGCAATGTTCACATAAAAGGCGGAGGAACAACCTTTTGTCCGAAATGCCAAAAACCACTTATTAAAAGATATGAATATTTTATTAAATTTAATAAAACACAAGGCGAAAAATGTCCATATTGTAAAACAAAAATATATGGAGAATGGCAATGACAAGACGTAAATTCATCAAATATTTTACAACAACCCCGATAGGTCTTTTTTTGGGAAATAACCTACTATTTTGCAAAACAGGTGAAAAAAAAAATAAGCAGAATTATAAAATCCCTAGAATATCCCGGAAAAAGAAAACCAATGGATTACAAAATAATAGCAAAACCAGGTAAGTGGCTTGGATAAATTATCCCGAATTACGCAGTTAAATAGTGTGTTTTTGGAGATTTTCCATCCAATTAAAAGCGGTGCAAAGCACCGCAATCCATAATTGATTATTTAAGATAAACACATTTCCCAAAAGAACCTATTATTTTCATAGATCTTTATTAATTTCTAGAATTAAACGGTCAATTAGTTTGTCTTGGGGAACATTTTCAATGACTCTCCCATGCAAAAAAAGAACCCCTGAATCTACACCTCCAGCGATTCCGTAATCCGCCTCGCGTGCTTCACCAGGACCATTGACAGCACACCCCATAACAGCAATTTTTAATGTTTTTTCTCCGAAATCTATTGTAGCAAGCCTATTTTCCAATTCATCAGCCAATTTTATTATATCAATCTTAGTTCTACCGCATGTAGGACATGAGATAATTTCAAATTGCGGAGTGCGCAAGCCGGCTGCTTCAAGAATTTTTATAGCTGTTTTTACTTCAAGAATAGGGTCAGCGGTAAGACTTACACGTATTGTATCTCCTATTCCATTCAGCAATAAAGCCCCTATACCAACAGCGGATTTGACTGTTCCATTAAAGATGGTTCCTGCTTCAGTAATCCCAAGGTGCAAGGGATAATCAGACTTTTCGGAAAAAAGAGAGTATGCTTTGAATGTATCAAGAACATTAGAAGATTTCAAAGAAACTTTTATATCTGAAAAACCAATTTTCTCAAGAAACGCACAATGACGCAGGGCACTTTTTACAAGCCCCTCAGGAGTTACTCCTGCATACTCCTTTCTGATATCTTTCTCAAGACTACCAGAATTAACTCCAACACGAATAGAAATATTATGTTTTTTTGCGGACTGCGCAATTTCCCGCACTTTGCTTTGAGAACCAATATTTCCAGGATTAATTCTGATTCCATGGGCTCCCGCCTCAATTGCCGCAATAGCAAGCTGATTGTCAAAATGAATATCTGCAATAACAGGAATAACGCTGTTAAGAACAATTTTTCCAAATGCTTCTAGCGCTGGCTTATCAGGAACAGCAACTCTTATAATCTGACAACCGGCATCTGCCAACTCAGAAATCTGTTTTAGAGTCGCCTTTACGTCCCGCGTATCTGTATTACACATAGACTGCACAGAAACCGGAGCTCCTCCACCAACTGCAATATTTCCGACAAATATTTGTCTGTTTTTTTTCATAAATCCTACTGAAAAGATTTT
>JAYEIY010000145.1:0-11204 GCA_034660375.1 Verrucomicrobiota bacterium | reverse complement strand
CTCGAACTAATAAACCGCTCCCGTGCGAATGCTCCTGCTGAAGCGCAGAGGTTCAAGAATACAACTGATCAGGATGTGCTGGATGCATATGATTTTTATGATGTTGATTTAAACGAAATGGTCAGTTAGTACAATAACCTTACTGTCACTGTACAGCCTTTGGCAATGAATGAGAAGCTAATGACTGCTGCACGCCTGCACTCGCAGGATATGTTTAATAATCAGTTCCAGGGACATAGCAGTTCAAGTAATCCTGTATCTCCGAATCAACCTGGAGATTTTCCTTTCGAACGCATAGGCCGGCAAGGATATTTATGGCAGAGCACGGCAGAAAATGTTTATTCTTACGCTGATTCAGTATTTCATGGTCATGCAGGGTTTGAAGTTGATTGGGGAGAAAAAGATGATCCAGATGGATATGGTATGCAGGATCCTCCGGGGCACCGACTTAATATTCACCAGGATGTATACAGGGAGGCCGGTATAGGTGTTGTTCTGGGAACAAATGGTTCAGTCGGACCGCTTCTTGTAACACAGGAATTTGCCTATACAAGAAGTGGAGAGGTGCCTTTCATAACCGGTGTAGCATATTACGATTTCAATGGAAACTCATTCTACGATATGGGGGAGGGCATAGGCGGAGTAAGGGTAGATGTTGTCGGAGAAGACTCCTACGCCGTGACGGCGGATACCGGCGGTTATACAATTCCCGTTACCGGCAACGGGGATTACGATGTTAAATTCTCGGGATTGGGTTTCAGTGATGTTAACACATCCGCATTAGTAGCAAACGAGTTAAACACAAAACTAGATTTTATTCCTTCATACACTCCGATTATCATCAGCGGAGACAATCTCATAGCTGTAAATTCGGATAGTTCTTTTTCATTTACAGGAGTCGAAGCCGCTACTGCCTACCAGTGGAAATGGGTTCAGTTGGATAATTTCTCTGATACAGTTGGTGCTGAAAATTCGGGCAACGATATTACAATAAGCGGAAATTCTTCTTACGATGTTCTAACAAATATGGAATCTGCAAGTGGATCATATTCATATCACCTTGCCAATCCTGCGGCTGAAACAACTATTGTTACTTTAAAAAGTACTATTATTCCATCGGCTAATTCTTCTTTGCAATTTCAAAAACGTATGGCAGCTGCTACAAGTGATCAAATTGCTTATGCTCAAATATCCACTTTTGGAAATGAAAATTTTACGACAGTATGGAGTCAGGCCGGGGCTGAATCTCCTGGAGAAAGTGATTTTTCCTCAGTATCTATATCTCTTTCAGAATATGCGGGTAAATTAATAAAAATTCAATTTACATTATCTTTTGAATCAGGATTATTTTATTCAAATATTTCGTCTGGTTATGGTTTGTATATTGATGATATAGTTGTAACAAATGCTGATGTAAGCATTGATGCTGAAGATACAGACTTAGTAATTCAAGACTCGTTCACTTTCCAGCCCTCAGTTGAATCAGGCTACAATCTCTATGTAAGAGCCAAAAACCAGTCTACATACTATCCGTTTAGCGACCCGTTCAGTGTTAGGGTGGCTTCAGGAATACCTGTAATCGATACACAACCTGCAAGTCAGACTGTTATACCCGGAGGTGATGTAAGTTTTTCAGTAATTGCATCAGGTGAGGGTACACTTAGCTACTCCTGGAAAAAAGAGGGGAGTGAAATAGAAATGGGTGCATCTGAAACATTGAATATTTCTTCGGTATCTGAAGAAGGCGAGGGCGATTATTATTGCGAAGTCAGCAATGCAAATGCAACCGTAACCTCTGATTCTGCAACTCTCACTGTTTCTGACCCACCTTCCATTACTTCTCAGCCGGATCACCAGTCAATAGATCCGGGTGATACTGCATTTTTTACTGTAACTGCTTCAGGTACAGAACCTTTATCTTACGCATGGAAAAAATCCGGAGACGGAACGGTTCTGTCAACAGAACAGATCCTTACAATCGAAAATATATCAGAATCAAATCAGGGCGGTTATTATTGCACGGTTATCAACACTCAGGGCAGGGTGGATTCTTTTGAAGCACAACTTACAGTTAACGGCTCATTTATTCTCACCGTTTTCGAAGGATGGAATATGATATCTGTTCCTTCAGATCTTTCAGCAGTTTCAAAATACGTTTCAGACCTATTCCCAGAAGTATCCAGTAATCTTGTCTGGCAGTGGGAACAGTATTATTACAACTACTACCGGGAGCTTCAGTCCGAATCATCTGCGGGGATGTGGATAAATTGGACTGGCAGTGAAACGAATTTAGAGTTGCCTGCGGACTCCGCAAATATAGCATCTGTCAACCTGTTAGACGGGTGGAACCTCATAGGTGTCCCTAAACAGATATCATATCCATCTCTGACCAACAATGTCGGAAGTATATGGTACTGGGATGCACGTCAGAATAGAAAAGAATACATAAAAGTCCCCTATTCAGGTTCGGATGCATATTTGTATCCTGGTCGGGCCTACTGGATTTTTATGACGGATTCTGAGACGCTGAATTTGTAGATGATATTCAGTATTGCAAGGTCAGTTTGGACAGACCCTAATAGCAGGGAACTTAAGCCCTTTTTGACTTCAAGGTATGCGGGTAAATTAATAAAAAATCAGTTTAAATTATCTTTTGAATGGGGATAATATTATTCAAATACTTCGATCAACTAGACATTATTTGTAAAAATAATATTCTCCTTCGTAAGATAGGTATTCGCTCTTTCCTTTTTTGATACGCTGGTTTTTGTGAAGTAGGGGGACTTTTCCTTTTCCATTTGGTAGATCTATTGCAAATGTAGGCAAGGCTAGCGATGAAGTATTTCCTAATAATTCCTGCATAATTTCAAGTCCCTTTTCTATCCCCGTTCTAAAATGCATCGTCCCTTTTACCGGATCTCCATGAAATAAATAATATGGCTTTATCTTTATCTTAAGAAGACCCGTAAATAATTTTTTTAGAATTTTTGCTGAATCATTTATTCCTTTCAGAAGTACTGTTTGATTGACTATTGGAATTCCGCTACGCAAAATAATATTGCATGCTTTTGTGGACTCCTCAGAAATTTCGTGAGGATGATTGAAATGAGTTGCTATCCAGACAGGCTTTCCGCAATTAAGTACACTGCACAATTTATTATCAATCCTTTGTGGTATTACTACAGGAACTCTGGTGCCTATCCTGATAATTTCAATATTATCCACAGCACTTATTGCGGATATTATTTTTTTTAATTTTGTGTTGGATAAAAGGAGTGGATCTCCTCCTGAAAGAATTATTTCACGGACATTTTTATTTGATTTAAGATAATCGCATATTTTTTGAAGAGAATCTTTGGTTAAAATCTTTTTATTTTTCCACAATCTTTTTCTCATGCAGTGTCTGCAGAGAGTAGCACAGGATGATGTTGTAATAATTAATGCTCTATCGGGATATCTGTGGATTAGGTTTGGAACAGGCATTGAGGGGTTTTCTCCTAGCGGATCTTCGGATGTATCTTGGATGTGCGGATCAATTTCTTCTGTCGTTGGAAGAATTTGTTTAATTATGGAGTCATTTTCAGAAAGAGATTCAGCCAGTGACAAATAGTACGGAGTTACTAGTAGTGGGTATTGTTTTACTGTTCCATAAAGGGTAGCTGGAATGTTGTAATCTATTAATTCAGAAAGTTCTTCAATGCTATGCAAACTATGTTTTAATTGCCATTCGTATGAGTGCCAATCCCGGAGATTTACAGTTTTTTTTAGTTCATTTATTTTCATATTAAATTTTTTCTCTTTTTTCATGGAATATATACATAACCCCGTTAAATTAAAGCTCTTTTTTTGAAAACCATGCTAAAATTTTAAATAACATAACGAAGAGGACATAAAATTGAGTACACTAGATATTATTGTAACAAAAGAAGCAACTGAACCATGCAAAGAAACCTTTAAAATAGAAATTCCTGCAGAAAAGACTGAAACTGAATATAAGGGGATTATTAAAAATTTTAAGAAAGAAGTTGCTATCCCAGGATTCAGAAAGGGAAAGGCTCCTAATCAACTCATTCAAAAAAGATTTGCAAAAGAAATTGCGGATGAATTAAAAAAGATTCTTTTTCAGGAAACAATCACAAATATAATGAAAGACGAGTCGCTGAAACCAGTCAACTATCCAGAAATGGATGGAGTTGATAAGGATATAAAAGCGGGCGAAAAATACAATTTTTCTATAACTATTGAGCTTGAACCAGATTTTAAACTTCCTGAGTACAAAGGACTGAAAGTTGAAGAAGACGAAGTTATTGTTACAGATCAGGAAGTTGACAAAACACTCGAATCTTTCCGTGCTACCGAAAAAACATACAAAACAGTGGAACGTTCAGCAAAAGAAAAAGATATGCTGAAATTGTCATACAAGGGAATTTTAGAGAAAAATGACGATGAGGATGAAGAATTGGGAGTAGGAACAAAGTATATTCTTGAGCTTGAGGAGAATTTTCAGATTCTGGATAAACCCGAAAGGATTCCAGGTATGATAGATATTCTTGCTGGAAAAAAAGCCGGAGATGAATTAAAAGATATCAAGATAACTTTCCCTGATGATTACATGGAAAAAACACTCCGTGGAAAAACAGCTACTTATAGTTTTACTATTCATGAAGTACAGGAATCTTTTATCCCTGAATTTACAGATGATATGGCAAAAAAATATGGTGCTGATAATAAAGAAGAATTTATTTCGAGACTAAAAGATAATATAAAGCAACAAAAGCAGTCTCTCATCTCTGAAAAAAGTATAAAAAAACTTCATGACCAATTGTTGGAAAAACTTGATTTTGATTTGCCTCCAAGCTTTCTGCAAAGAGAGATAGACAGGTTAAAAGATGAACAAAAAATTGCCCAAGATAAAAAAGAGAAAGATTCTGATGATAATGATACTAAATCAGATCAAAAATTTTTAGATAAAGCAGAAAAAGAGGCTAAAGAAAATTTGCGCAGTTACTATCTTCTTCAGCGTATCGCAGAGAAAGAAAAAATAGAGGTTAAGGAAGAGGATTTAACACGTCATTTTATGAGTATGGCACAGCGAACTGGTATGCCACTTCCCAATATTGTTGAATATATGAAAGAGAGTAAGAAGCTAAATTCAATAAAAACAAATTTGTTGCTTGATAAAGCGATGAATAAAATTTATCAATATGCTGAAATCAAAAAAGCAAAAACCACAGAAACAGAGGAGAAAAAATAAGAAATGAATAACTTTACTGAAAATGCGTCAGGTTTTGTGCCTATTGTAGTAGAACAAACCGCTCGTGGCGAACGTAGCTACGATATCTATTCAAGACTGCTGAAAGATAGAATAATTTTTCTTGGTTCGGGGGTAGATGATAATGTATCAAATCTAATTGTTGCACAATTATTGTTTTTACAATCTGAAGATCCCAAGAAGGATATTGATTTTTATATTAATTCTCCAGGAGGTTCTGTTACTGCAGGATTAGCTATTTATGATACTATGCAGTTGATAAAATGTGATATAAAAACATACTGTGTCGGGCAGGCAGCGAGCATGGGGGCCGTTCTTCTTGCTGCTGGCTCAAAAGGTAAACGCTTTGCGTTGCCTAATTCGAGAATAATGATACATCAGCCCTGGGGAGGTTCGGAAGGGACTGTTTCTGATATAAATATTCGTGCTAAAGAAATAACAAGAATTAAAGCGATGTTGAATGATATTTTAGTAAAACATTCCGGACAGAAAATATCTAAAATTGAAAAAGATACAGACCGTGATTTTTTCATGTCTGCTAAAGAAGCTACTGAATATGGAATAGTTGATTCAATTGTTGATGCAACACCGGATAAAAAATAACAGATATCGGATCTCAAAGGATTTAGAATTATAAGATAGCTTTAGAAGATTGAAATATATAGAGAGCATGCATAAAGAAGGATTTTAAAATATCAAAAACTTTTGTGCATGCTCTATAATTAGAGCTTGCACGAAAAGGGTTTTAGAGAACCAAAAAACTTTTCGCACAGGCTTTGTTTTTTTTGCACTGGGATTTATAGAATAAAACAGAATCGAGCACTCAAAAGACGTTTGCCTAGTGTGACTAGACATTTTTCCTTTTCAGATGTTCACGAACAAATTAGAAAAAGTATGTTGAGGAAACGAATTTTAATAGTATTTGCTCGAAAGCCCTCAAAGCCACCGAAAGATTAATTATGAAATTGTTTTTTAGGGCAGTGAATTGGGAAAAAAAGATAAAAACAAGGAAGGTTTAGCTTAAAAAACAAAATGTAAAATCAACGAATTAGAAGGCGTACGAAAAGTTTTTTTTAACATCAAAAATATTTTCTTGTATGTTTTGTAGGTTGAAGATTAGAGATTTTGAACTTTATTGAGGGGGGGGCAATGCTAAAGTTATGATGGAATTATTTGATATTTGTACTTTCGTCTAATTAGACATTGCACGAAAAGCCTTTTTCACTTTGTTCAAAGGCTTTTGATACACTGTCTGTTTCTGTTTGCAGTTATTTTTTGAGTAAAGAACACTTAAAATCATTTTGAAGTTCTTAAAAAAATATAAAAATTAGGAGAAAAATAATAATATGTCTAAAAAATCGAAAAAAAACTATTGTTCTTTCTGTGGTCGTTCAACAGAAGATTTACCTGATGTTATTGCCAGTCCCAATGATGATGCATTTATATGTCCCGAATGCGTTGAAATATGTCATGCAATGACTGATAAAACGAATTTGAAGGATACTGGTACTAAAAAAAAGAAAGAAATTATAAGCAATCTGAAAGTGCCTATTCCTGCAGAAATTAAAAAAAAATTGGATAAATATGTTATTGCACAGGATGGTGTAAAAAAGACTCTTTCTGTTGCCGTTCATAATCACTACAAACGCCTAATTCATTCTGCTGGGAAAAAGAAAAAAAATGATGTGGAAATAGAAAAAAGTAATGTCCTCCTCCTCGGAAAGACGGGTACAGGAAAGACATTAGTAGCTAAAACACTTGCAAAAATCCTTGATGTACCTTTTGCAATTTCTGATGCAACAACACTAACAGAAGCGGGATATGTAGGAGAAGATGTGGAAAATATCATCCTCAGACTCGTGAGAGCTGCGGACTACAATATCGAAAAGGCTCAGATTGGCATAATTTATATTGATGAGATTGATAAGATTGGACGCAGAACAGATAACGTATCTATCACGCGCGATGTTTCAGGGGAGGGCGTTCAACAGGCTCTACTCAAAATAATTGAAGGAACAATAGCAAATATACCTCCAAAAGGTGGTCGTAAGCATCCCGAACAAGAGTATTTGCGGGTAGATACAAGCAATATTCTTTTTATTTGCGGAGGCGCATTCGTTGGTATAGATCAAATGATTCAAAGACGGATAGGAACGCATGTTCTCGGATTTCATACAGATACTAAAACTGATGAAGATATATTGCCGGAAACTCTATCAGAAAATATGGATAATCTGACAGATTTTATTGAACCTGAAGATCTGTTGCATTTTGGTCTGATTCCTGAATTAATAGGTCGTCTCCCCATTGCAATAAGTATGCGTGATTTAAAAAAAGAAGATTTGATTAGCATTCTAACAGAGCCTAAAAATGCTCTTGTAAAACAATTTAAACAGCTTTTTGTGATGCAAGGCGTAAAGTTACATTACACAAAAGGTGCGTTGGAAGCTCTTGCCGAAAAATCTATAAAAAGAAAAACTGGTGCACGTGGATTACGTTCCATTATGGAAAAGATTATGATGGACGTGATGTATGATCTTCCATCAAAAAAAGACATAAAAATTTGTACAGTAGATAAGAATGCTGTAATAGGAAAAGCACAACCTAAGTTTGAATAAATCATAAATGAATATTATAGGCAAACAAACTAATGTTATTATCTTTCTGCAGAAGTTTCAGGGAGTCATTTTTCATTTGCAATGAAAAATGCATTGAAGTACAAGGCATATAAGCTATTTCGTGCTTTCTGGTTCCAGATGTAAGAAAAAATAATCTTGATATTTAAAACACTCTTGGAAAATTCAAATAAAGTTGTATAGTCACAATTCCGGAGGATATTATCGCTTTTATATTACAATTAGGAAAAATAATGAAGTTGAATTTATTAAAAAGTAATCTGGTACTACTGCTCTTTCTGCTTGCGGGGTCAAGAGGATTGCTATCAACTTCATAATAGTATAAGTATTGAAGTTAAACCGCAATCTTTCCATGATTGCGGTTTTTTGTATAAATAATAAAACAATTTGATCTATAGGAAAAAAGATGAGTAAATATAAAAATATTCCAAGAATTAATATATCAGATAGGGTATGGCCTGATAATGAAATCACAGAATCTCCAACGTGGTGTGCGGTTGATTTACGTGATGGAAATCAAGCTTTGCCTAACCCTATGACCCCCCAACAAAAAAAAGAATATTTTAATTTGCTCTGCGAAATAGGTTTTAAAGAAATAGAAGTAGGTTTTCCCAGTGCTTCCGAGGATGATTTTCAATTTTGCAGAGATTTGATAGAACAGGATATGATTCCCGATGATGTAGTTATTTCTGTATTGACACAGGCGAGGCCACACTTAATTTCGAAGACGGTTGATGTTCTCAAAGGTGTAAAAAAAGCAATTATACATGTCTATATTGCAACAAGTACTCTGCACATGAAATATGTTTTTAAAAAGACAGAAAAAGATACAATTGAAACCATACGTGATGCAGTGAAACAAATTAAGGACGAATCAATAGCAAAACTTTCCGAATCCGATATAGGACTTGAGTTCTCTCCAGAAGAATTTACAGATACTGACATTGATTTCGCTGTTGAAATCTGCGACGAAGTAGTTGAACAGTGGAACCCCAAAAAGGACGAAAAAGTTATCCTTAATCTTCCCGCTACAGTTGAACGTCGTCCACCAACTCACTACGCTGATATGATAGAATTATTTAATAAAAAACAGGCTCATAGAGACAATACCATTATATCTATTCATTCTCACAATGACATGGGGTGTGCCGTTGCTTCTTCAGAAATGGCAGTTATGGCAGGAGCAAGTCGTGTTGAAGGAACTCTCTTCGGTCATGGAGAACGTACAGGAAATGTTGATCTTGTTACAATGATCTGCAATCTGCAGTACATGGGGGTTAGTACTGCCATAGATTTTTCAAATTTAGATAAAATTTCTGAGGTAGTTTCAAGGATTACCGATTTTGCTATTAATCCACGTCATCCGTATGCAGGAGATTTGGTTTTTACTGCTTTTTCAGGGTCTCATCAAGATGCAATTCACAAGGGAATAAAACAAAAAGATAAATTGATTAATGATTTTGGAAAATGGAAGATTCCATATCTTCACGTAGACCCATTTGATTTTGGGCGAAAATTTGAAAAATATATCAGAATAAACAGTCAATCAGGAACAGGGGGAATAGCACACGTTCTTACCTTAGATTTTGGCATTCCTGAACTGCCAAGATATTTGCAGGTTGATTTGGCAAAACATGTCCAGGCATATGCCGATGAACAATCTCGTGAACTTGGCTCTGAAGAAGTATGGAATATTTTTATGAATAAATACTTCTGCCAAGATGGGGAATTAAATCTGATAAGTTTCCGTCCCGTACCTGCAGAGGATAATCCCTCACGAGTAAATGGGATTGTCAAAGCGAAGTACAATGGAAAAGAATATAAAGTCAGTGCAGAAGGCAATGGACCAATTGCCTCATTAATTTATTCTCTGCAGAAACTTCCTATATCAGATTTTACTCTTGAAGATTATGACGAAGGTGTAATAGGCAAACACTCTGCTGATGCAGAAGCAATTTGTATCGTTTGCCTGAAATTTAACGAAGAAAAGCAATTTTCTATAGGAATAGGAATGGGGCAAAATATTGATCAGGCAGCAGCACAAGCGGTTGTTTCTGCTATAAATCTAAATTTTTAGGTTCTCCATTCTCAAAATCAGAGCCTTGAAACTTAATTTGAAATAAATACGGACTCGTTAAACAGAAACAGGCAGTGTATGAAAAGGCTTCGAGCAAAGCAAAAAAGGCTTTTCGTGCAATGTCTATCTAGACCCTTTTTTGCTCAAAGAAGAGCTGAAAACAAATTGCTTAGAATAACACGGAGTATTTTATGAATATATCAAACTTTATAAAGCCGGAACTTATCGTATGTGATTTAGAAGGTGAGAATCGCAGAGTTATCTATATGCGAATGCTGAATATTATGGCAGATGTAGAAAATCTTGAGAATCCAGAAGAAATATGTAATCAAATTATTGAAAATGAAGATCTGAAAGAAATTCCCTATGAAATGGGATTGGCTATTCCACATTCTAGGACTGCCGATGTAGATGATCTGCATATTATGATAGGAATCCATAAAAAAGGAGTTTTGCTTAAAGAAAATGATATGGAACCCAGTCGGGTAATCGTAATGTGCCTTATTGCTAAAGCAACTAGTAATGTATATTTATTAACTCTTCAGGCTTTTAGTAGGCATTTTCTTAAAAAAGGAACGGTGGATGATCTGGCTGCATGCTCAAATCCAAATGAAGTAATAGAATATTTCAAAAATGAAAGTGTTGAAATAGGAAGTTCGCTTGTTGCAGAAAATATAATGCTTGATAACTATATGATTGTAAAAGAAAATTCAACCGTAAAAAATGCAATAGATTTACTCGTACGCAGTGGAAGACTCGAATTACCCGTTGTAGATGAAGAAAATAGTTTTAAAGGCGTTTTCGCTGCTGAAAAAGTTTTGCGCGGAGGAATCCCTGATTATGTCATGATGATGGATAATCTGAATTTCTTAAAGAAATTTGAACCCTTTGAAAAACTCCTTAGAAATGAGGATAGCATGAACGTCGCAGATGTCATTCATACGGAACATGTTTGTGTTTCCCCAGACACTCCCGTTATACAAATTATTGTGCGCTTGTTAAAAAGTGAAACTGATTGCTTTTATGTTACTGATGCAGATGGCAAATTGTTAGGCCTAATATCTATTAACGAAATTGTATCTAATCTTCTTAGGGGATAAAAAATCATGATATTTTGGATTGGAACAATAATTTTTATTGGAACTTACTCTGTAATTATTTCCGAAAAGATAAATAAGACTACAGCTGCACTTGTGGGAGCTATGTTGATGATGCTACT
>JAYEIY010000144.1:0-2238 GCA_034660375.1 Verrucomicrobiota bacterium | reverse complement strand
TCACACATACAAATCGTTCCCTGAAAGGGAACCTCAAAAAAAACACAAAAACATTGAAATTCCCCTCCAGGGAATATTCTTTTCTTATTCATATCCCACCCCGATGCGGTGGGCTACGGTGAATATCTCCGGTGGGGATAAAACGGAGATTCTTTTTTAAGAATTGACCTTAGATGAGGTGGAATAATATCCTGGATAAAAAAAGGGAATCTGAGTTGCTCGATAACTTGGAGCTCTGAATCTCATCTTTTAAATCTTCGTATAACTTATTGACAATAGGTGTAAATCTTTGGTCAATAAAATTAATTACTCCGTTAAAAGTTTTGTCATCATAAGTATGTATTGTTAGGTTTCTTTGGGCAATTGCTTCCATCCACTCTTCACCATCGTGTATAATATTGAATTGATAGGCTTACCTTATTACCTGCTTGGGACTATTTACAATAATTCCTTCGTTGAGAAGATAATCTTTTAGCGTTTTCCAAGAAAGTTCAAGCAAAATCTCAAATCCCTGTATAAGAGCCATCTGATAAGCTTCACTATTGCTGTCGGTTCTATAATCGTTTAACCTCCTGCGAAATACTAAATATGCCTTGTCAAAATTTTGAAACCTTTGTTGCCATCTTATTGGGGTGTAAGTATTATCTGATTTTTTCATAGTTTATATCCAGTTTTAGAAAACTTTTTTTATGGAGTTGTTCATGGAGTTTCTGTTCGCAGTCACTGCATCTAAACAAATCCTTTTTTTTCGTCATATAGCATACAACGCCAACAGAATGACTCTCTGCAATCGTTGCAGATTGCATCTGCATCTTTATCAGAATGCTTTTTGCATGAAAGCAACTCCTGAGATACTGTTCCTTTAAAAAGATTTAATAATCCTCTGCTTTTTTTTGACATGTCTCTAATAATAATAATTTTGATGCAAACTCTATTGTATATTTAGAATCTTAAGATAATTTACTATATCACAATGATTTTAAAATAAAATATAGTTTTTAAAAATAAAAGGATATTTTTATGAAAAGGACAAAAAACTTTTTACTCATATTACTACTTCTTTCTCTTAGTATTCCCACTCTTTTTGCCGAAAGGGATATTCCTAAAGCTACCTTAAAAGAAATTAATAAACTATTTAAGACTGAAATAAATAAAAAAGTTACTCTGCAAGTGGTAGCTGAAAAATTAAAAAAAACTTACCCCCCAACTCCTCCAAAATTCTCTAAAAAAGAAATTGAACAACTTATTAAACAAGGAGAACAGACAGCCCTAAAAAAACAATTCCCAAACTATGGAAAAACCGACTATCTTGCAGAAGCAGAAGAAAAATTTAAACTTTACAGCAAGGGAGAGGATGTCTCAATTATTCTTCGAACGACAGAAACCATATCAGGACGTCTAAACAAAATCACTCAGGGGAAGGTTCAAATTCAAGGGAACTGGATTAGTACTCTGGACATGCAAGAAGAAAGTGCAGCCAGACTTTTCCCCGATATTCATGCGGAAGTATTAAAAAAATATATTACAAAAAAGAAAAGAGAAGAAAATTATCGCAAAGTAAAAATAATTACACTAGCACACAATGATTTGATAGAAAAAATCTATAAAAAAAATGGCTACATAAAAAGAAAAGGAAAATGGATAACACAGAAGAAATTTCTAGAACAGGCCAGTAATTGGTACAAGAATAAAATGGCAAAAAAATTAAAAAAAAACTTTTTTAAAAAAGAACTTATGAAAAGAGGATATATTTACAAAGATGGAAAATGGAATAAAGTCCTGCCGGATGTTATTACAGGAACATCATCACTCCCTCAAACTCCAAAATCAACAGAAACCACAGGATTAGCAGAAAGCCTAACCCCACCCGAAATAGTAACACAAATTGAAAAACCAAAAACTCCAAAACCATCAGAAACTTCGACCACACCTGAAACTTCAACAGCAATTGAAACACCAAAACCGAAATAAGAACAGCTGACACCTAAGACTACCAAAATTGAATCTGAGACCTTAAAGGAAGCAGACTCAAATAAAAATAAAATAGTAATACACCGTCATACCAAAAATCCTATAAAAAATGTAAAAATGTCTAATGAAGACCCCCCCCATGTAACCTCTTCAACTAGCTGAGCAACATCTGCTGCTTGTTCATCAGCACCCATATCATCGCTACTTCCAGCTTCACTTTTATCTGCGTGATACTGTGAGAGACTCTCCTCTTGGGCTTCAGCTGTA
>JAYEIY010000143.1:0-11305 GCA_034660375.1 Verrucomicrobiota bacterium | reverse complement strand
CTAAACTTCATGCAAAACTAAAAACTCTACTTGATGTTGGACTTGGATATATATCTTTGGGGCAAAATGCTATTACTCTAAGTGGAGGAGAAGCACAAAGAATTAAACATACACAGTTCTCAGAGAAATCCTTTAATTCGCGCCATACACGATCCTTGATATAAATCCCTTCATTATCTCTGTCAAGTCGCAGGTCAACACGTTTACTTCCATTGTCAAGGGTCAGTGTAAAAGCCCCATGCAGACATATAATTACTTGCTCCAAGTTCCGATGCGCATGCTGTCCTCGTATCGCGTCATTTGTAGGATCTGAAACAATGTAACAACGTTTAACTCTAAAAGGAATGTCTGGATTACCAATATCTCCAATAAATTCTATAGGGATTAAATCCCCTCTTCCATCAGTAAACTTTTTAAATTTTATTTTTTTGTAAATCATAAAATAATATTATCACTAGTACCTGTTTAATAATAAGCGTCTCACGCCGTGCCAAAAAGCTGGCATATAAAAATACTTAAGGACCTGAGGTAAAAATTCTTTCGCCTTCTTTTTATCTACTTTAGCAAGTTTTTTAAACAGTCGCAGATACCAGATTTTACGAATACGAGGAAAATCTTTATGCTCACTATACTCATTGATAGTGGCAAGCATCTGATCCGCCATCCAACTGGCACGAAGGACATTATTTTCTCCATGAAGGCGATAATAAACTTTTGCATCTGGATTTATTGTAATTAAATGACCCTGAGAAGTTAATTTAAGCTGAATTTGCCAGTCTTCAAGTTGAATATTGGGATTAAACCCACCGATATCAGCTAGTATTGCCGTCCTAAATAACATACCTGGTGCGGGCACATTACAACCTTTAAACATTATGTCATCAAAGTCATATTTTTTAGGAGTTAATGATTTATGTTTATTTTCCTGAATTTCACCCGTAGCATCAATAATTATGAGTGAGGCAGCGACCATAGCAATATCATCTTGTTCCTGCATGAAAGTTACTTGTTTTTTTATATAAGTTTTCTGAAGATGGTCATCAGAGGATAATTCACAAAAGAATTCTCCTTTAGCTAGTTGTACTCCTTTATTCAAAGTAGGAGTTAATCCTGTGTTTTCTTGGACTATGAATTTAAACTCATTTTTTTTTGCTAATTTTTTGATTATTTCAACCGAATTATCAGTAGAGCCATCGTCTATTACAATCAGTTCAATATTATCATAAGTCTGATCTAAAACACTTTGAATTGCTTTTTTAACATATTTTTCATGATTATATGATGGGATAAAAACGGTAACGAATGGATTATTCATGGAATATTTTTTTTTGTATTGATATACAATTTTTCTGTTTTTAGGGTGAGTTTTTCATAGCTATAGCGATTTTCCACCTTTCTTGATATGTTTCTGGAGAAATCATTTATTTCTACTTTTGTCAATGACAAAAATTTAAGGAGAGCAAATTCAATTGCTTTTTCTTCATTGGGTGGCAAGAGAAAATCTGGAGCAATATCTAATAGCAATTCCCTGCCAATTCCTGTATCAGTAAAAATGACAGGTTTACCTAAAGCAGCAGCTTCTACAGCACTTAAACAAAATCCCTCACGTCTTGATGGTAAAATAAAACAATCACACGCCGACAATAATTCTTTGATATCTGTCCTAAACCCCAAAAGAGTTATTTTCTTTTTCATATCCAAGCTAATTATTAAATCTTTTAGCTCTTTTTCCAATCTTCCTTTTCCAGCGATAAACAATTTTATCTTATCATTATTTTTACAGACTTTTGCAAAGGCATTAAAGAGTAAATTTAAATTTTTGTCTGGAGAGAGTCGACAGGTAGACAGAAACATTTTTTCATTACTCTTTAGGCCTAGGTTATCTTTTAGCTTTAAAACTTGATCTTTACTTACCGAAGTAGCATTGAACTTTTCTAAATCAATACCATTAGGAAGTGTAATTATCTTATCTTTGGTATATCCTGGGAAAGTCTCAAGTACATTTTGTTTAACAAATTCAGAACAGGCAATGACTTTGGTAATATGCTTTTTATTTAAGCGATAAAAAAGTTGCCGACTAAATCCCCTAGCCATATTATTCCCGTGTACATTAGTAAAAAGATATTTTGTTCCCGCAATTTTTTTAGCTTTTACTCCAATGACAGTTGGGGAATGTTGTTCACAGTGAATAATATCAACATTTTCTTTTTTCAAAATTTCTGCTACCCATTGAGCCTGTTTTTTCAAATCTTTACGAGATTTTATAGGACTATAGTAAACTTTTGTGCCAGATATTTTATCTATCTTATCTTTACCAGAAGATTCAAGAAAAATAATGATTTTGTTAACTAAACCTCCAATAGCAACAAATGGTTGAACAAAAAGACTTTCAAAGCTAATAAGATCAGTTTTTATGATTTTGGCAACTGTCAGTTGTTTATCGTGTATCATTCATTTTCTCTAATTTGTCTATATCAAATTTTTTTAAGTAAGGCCAAGCATTCAAAACTTGTTCATGAGGCCAATCCCACCATGCTAAGTTTAAAAGACGCTCTCTTGTTTTCTGATCAAAACGGTAACGAATATGCTTGGCAGGATTTCCCCCCACAATAGAAAAAGGCTCTACATCTTTTGTAACAACCGCCATTGCAGCGATTACAGCTCCGTGTCCAATCTTGAGACCAGAGCCGATATAAGCTCCATGACAAATCCAGACATCACTTCCAATCTCAACATCTCCTTTAGTCATTCCTACTATAGGATCAGATTTTTTAATATTACATATAGGAAATTCTTGTGCAAATGTATAAGTTGTTCCATAAGATAAATCATGTTCTCCACCAAGCATAATAACAGTTTTCTTTGCAATGGAACAATAATTGCCTATTTTTAATTTTCCCCCACATTCCTCAAAACGTATTGACGGCCAACCATAACTCCAATTTCCAATTTCAAAATGAGAGAATTTTGGATTTTCTCTAAGGTAGCGATATCGTTTTTTTCTAAATATTTTTTTTAAGAAAGACATTGTTTTTCCTTTTCATATAGTTCTATTATTTTAAAAGCTCTGTTTAAGAAAGTATGTTTCTTCTTGATTGTAGCATGTAAAAAATCTAATTTTTCATTATATTTATTGGCATCCAGTAGTAAAATTTGTATTTTTTCAAAGAGTTCGGGGAGGTTATTATATTTAAAAATAGATGGAATTTCGGGAAATATTTTTTTTAAAATAATTTTATTTTCCAATAGTTGAAGATTCTTTGAGCAAAATATTTCAAAAACACGTGGATTTATTCCTTCTTTAGATTGAGAGTGATGTATATTAATATTAATAATAGTTTCATTATATATAGTATTCACTTGTTTGGGATCTAATTTTTCATTAATTTTAATAGATTTATAGAGAGCTGGATATTTATTTATGATACTTTTATCTTTAAAAATATTAAAAGGACCAAATACAGCAAAGATTAAAGTTTGCTTTTCGCAAAATTCGGCAATTTGATTTAAAATTTCTAATCTATCAATATGACCAGAACCCACAAAACTAATATCATATTTCTTTTTTAGTTTTTGTTTAAAGTATATACTTGGTTGACAGGCATATGGCAAATAAATTGCATTTTTCAATGTTTTTTTATCTGTAGGTTCAAAAATAAATTGAAGATGAAATAACTCCATGCTCTGCAAAGGAAGTTTTATATTTGAAACTCCATCTACCACCCATAAAGCAGAGACAGATATTTTATTGATAAATTGTATAGTTTGCTTAAGTAAAACTTCGCCATTTATTGCTAGAAATATATCTGGATTAAATTCCTTTACTTCCTTTTGTAAATTTTTATTAATTTTATTAATCTCAAATTTACTTTTGATTTTTTTTAAATAATTTCTTTGTAATAATTTTAGTACATTTGTATTTTTATGTTTAAAAATTTTTACATTACAATCATTCTGACGAAATCCTTCCGCAATGGAATCTAAGTAATTATACAATGGATGTCCTGAAATAAAAACCTTCATTATTTAATGCCTTTAATTTTTTCTGCTTTTTTAGTTATCAAAAAAACCTTAGGCTGTAACTTATTTAGATTTACATCAAATTCTTTTACAAATTTTGCTACATTACTAACATCATAATCAATAATTTCTGACGGTTCATAATTCCACCATTGAATTTGCAGCAATTTTTCCATAATGTCCTCTGGAAATCTGTATTTTATGTGTTTTGCTGGAACTCCTCCAACAATTGAGTAGGCCGCTACATCTTTTGTAACTACGGCACCAGCTGCCACAATTGCCCCATCTCCAATTTCAACACCATCCATAATAAGAGCATTTGTTCCAATCCATACATCATTACCAATAATTGTGTGTACTTTAGGAATTAAGTGACTTGCATCTTGAACTTTTTGTTTTTCTCCAGTATATTTTGAATCATGAGTAAACGGATGTGTTGATAGCCAATAAATGGGGTGGCTTCCCTCTCCTACCCGAACTCCTCTAGCTATGGAACAAAAACGCCCGATCGATTGAAAAGATGAGAATTTTATATCAGAACGGAAGTAAGTATATGCACCAATTTTTTTTACAGAGTTATCGTAGGTACTAAGCCTGGCAGCATTAATCCAACAAGGTGATTCAACTTCAAGATTTAATCCCTTATTTAATTGATTGACCGAATCAATATGAATTCCCAGTCTTTCCAACTTTTTTTTCCGCAAGTATTTAAACATAGTTTTACTTTTCTTTTAAGTAGACATTACACGAAAAACCTTTTTCTCTTTGCTCAAAGGCTTTGCATATATTGCCTGTATGAAAATGTTTTGGCTCTTTAAAACCTTTTCGTGCATGGTCTAATTATGTAATTTCTTTTATATTATTTTACACAAAAACTGCAGTTATATCTTTCCTGCAATTTTCAACTTGTTTGATCTCATATTTTTTGTTTTTATTGAAGTTATATATTAGGATATGTCCTTCGTCTAAATTATATGAATCTAAATATTCACACAGTTGCTCTATTCCATCAGATAAATACTTTTCTCCATACCAGATCTTTAATTCTATCACATATCGTTTATCATTATATGTAATAACTAAATCCATTTTTCTATCTTCAGAAGTAACATTTTCCTTAAACATAAAACCTTTCCCATTAATAATAGGACGGAAAAATGACATCAGAAGCATGCGACCATTTTTCTCTAAAAAGCTATTATCTTTAGATGAATTATGTTCTTTCATAAATAATTGAAATTTTTCCAGGATTAAAGAGATATTTAACTCATCATTTTCCTTAAATTTTGTTGTTGCATACAAATTCAGTTGATTTTCTCTTGTTTGTTGTTTAGATAGCATGTAATCCATTATTCGAAATTCATAGACCTTGTTACTTACATCGCACTGTCCTGTTGAATTCTGAGATAAAATCCCATAAGTTTTACCTTTGGAAATTACGGGGTTACTGATATTAAATCTATGATTTCCGCCATTGATAACAATATCTTCTACAAGATTAAATAAATCTTCATTGTTTTCTAAATTTTTATCAACATCATCAAAATTTGTAGTGGTATAATTCCCATCAATAAGATATTTATAGGCATCTGCTATATTCGATACGGTCCAAGCAATATTTTTTAAACCGGCAAATTTTTCATCTATGAGTTGACAAAATTTACTAACAAGAAATGGATTACCTGATGTATAGAAGAATAAGAGTTTAGCTATCTCAGAACTATTCATATTAAAAGAATGTTCTTTTGCGTAATCCACAATCATCTTTTCTATTTCTTTTGCGGAAAATGTAAAATCAATATCTAAGTCTACAGCAATATTCCAAGGACTATTTAATTTTTTTTCTTCCTCGGGACGCAATTTTAATTTTAATGATTTAATATCATGAACACCGATTAAGACCACAGAATGAAATGTTATATCCATCTCCTCTTTAGCTTCTAAATATTTATCTCTCAGCATTGCGAGAAGACTTATAAAAACCTGATTGTTGCTCGCTTTGTCAACTTCATCAATTAGCAAAACAACTTTTTTGTTTAAAGAAGCAATCCATTCTGATAAAAACTCTGATAATTCATCAAAAGAATGAATTTTCTCTGAAGACGCTTTTAAAATTTGTGCGAGTTCTTTATTATGGAATCTAAAGCTCTTAGCCATAACCAACAGAAAAGATTGAGCTAAACTCTTCTCAGATTCGAAAGGAGTATCTCCTATCCCTTCAAAACTTGTGGAAATGACTAAATAATCATCATATTTTCTAAATTCTTTACCAAGTAAAGCCTTCATAGTTGTTTTGCCATGTTGCCGAGGGAAATTAATAGCATAATAATCGCCATCTTCGATAAGCTCTTTGCATCTTGCGAATTTTGCAGATACATCGCACATATAATGTTTATCTGGCAAACAAGTTCCTGTTACATTAAATCTTTTCATTTTATTATTTCCTTTTTACACAAAAATAGCAGTTATTTTCTTTCTGCAATTTTCGACTTGTTTGATCTCATATTTTTTGTTTTTATTGAAATTATATATCAGCATGTGTCCTTCGTCTAAATCATAAGAATCTAAATATTCACACAGTTGTTCTATTCCATCAGATAAATATTTTTCACCATACCAGATTTTTAGTTCAATAACATATCTTTTATCATTATAGGTAATGACTAAATCCATTTTTCTATCTTCAGAAGTAACATTTTCTTTAAACATAAAACCTTTCCCATTAATAATAGGACGGAAAAATGACATTAGAAGCATGCGACCATTTTTCTCTAAAAAGCTATTATCTTTAGATGAATTATGTTCTTTCATAAAAAGCTGAAATTTTTCCAGGATTAAAGAGATATTTAACTCATCATTTTCCTTAAATTTTGTTGTTGCATATAAACTCAATTGCGCTTCTCTTGTCTTTTGCTTAGATAACATATAGTCCATGATTCTAAATTCATATACTTTATTGCTAATATCACATTGACCTCTTATATTTTTGGATAAAATCCCAAAGGTTTTACCTTTAGCAATAACAGGATCACTTATGTTAAAACGATAATTCTTCCCATCTATTGCAATACTTTGTACCAAACTGAATAAATCGTCATTATTTTCTAAATTCTTATCAACATCATCAAAATTTGTAGTTGTATAATCTCCTTCGATAAGATATTTATAGGCATTCTCTATATCATTCTTATCCCAAGGGAGTGTTTTCTTTGACATAGAATAATCAATTGTTTCACAGATTTTACTTACGAGAAAGGGATTTCCTGAAGTATAGTAAAAAATTCTTTCGGAAAGGGCTGAGATATCCATTTCAAAATCATGCTCTTCAGCGTAATTTGCAAGCATCGGCTCAATTTCTTTTACAGAAAATGTAAAATCTACTTTCATATCAACCGCTATATTCCAAGGACTGTTTAATTTTTGTTCTTCATCAGGGCGAAGTTTCAATTTTAATAATTTTACATCATGAACGCCTAACAGGACAATAGAATGGAATGTGATATCTTGTTTTTTGGCAGTATCAAGATATTTGTCTCTAAACATAGCAAGAAGGCTGACAAAAACCTGATTGTTGCTCGCTTTGTCAACTTCATCAATAATAAGAACAACTTTTTTATTCAAGCTTTGAATCCATTTTCTCAACCACCGGGATAATTGCTTAAAATTACTTATCTTTTCTGACTCTTTTTCTAAATAATCAGCCAATTCGGGATCGGAAAGATAAAAACTTTTTGCCATGACTTCTAAAAAAGATGAAGCTAAATTTGCTTCAGATGCAAAGGAGATATCACCAATTCCTTCAAAACTTGTAGAAATAATTAGATAGTCATCATTTTTTTTAAATTCCTCGCTCAACAGATATTGCATCGTCGTTTTTCCGTGCTGTCGCGGAAAATTTATTGCATAATATGAACCATCTTCAATAAGTTCTTTGCATCTTGCGAATTTTGCGGAAACGTCACACATATAGTGTTTTTCAGGGAGACATAATCCAGTTACATTAAATCTTTTCATCGTTATTTTCTTTTTTTATGGGAATAGTGATAATGTGACAACAAATATTAAAATAGATGAGTTTTGAGCAAAATCAAGCTTTTAAGATTTTGGAATAAATAACACAATAATTGTGTTATTATTTCCGCTACAATTTCCTTTTGATTTTTTTAATAGCGCTGTGAATGTATTCATATTGTAATTATCTATTTTGAATATATTTTCTAACTTGATTGGGATTTTTAGCATAAGGGTTTTTTTTGGATATTAAACATTATTTCATGGATTGAATTCAGCAAATATGCTAATAAACTCTTGGTTCAGGTCTGTATTTATTATTTCGGATGTTCGTTTATTTCCTCTACTTTTGAATGATAAAGAGAGGGAATAGTGCCCTCTTTCAGAATGATATAATGACTACAGTTATTTCTTTCGCATATATCCATTACATTTTGATTGGCGTACAGACCGTCTAAATACATACACATCGGTAGCTTCGGAAAGCGTTTTTTGGGATTTTACCAAGGCGATAAAAGGCATTGAGTTCGTACTCTTCCTTTTTATATTCCTCTTCGGTTTCAATGAATACCGTTGCCAGTGCAAGCCACATTCCTGTTTTGCTTCAAGAGTAATGTTCTCTTGACTAAATAATCCTATCCTAACGCCGAGGATCATTCAAGTTCTTCAAGCATTCATTAAAGCCAGAAAAAAAATGATTAATAGTACTTTTTCCTCTTTTCCATTCTTAGATTCTCCTTTTTAGATCAAAAAAAATGCTCCGTTAATTTGATTAGTATAGCTACAGACAGAAAATATCAAGAAAAATTCTATGCGAAAAAAATATTGAGAATTGAATGCCTGACAGAGAAGATTGCTAAGATTAGTGGGAAGAAAGTTTGATTATTAATAGCTGTTTGTGCGAATTACTAGTTTACCTGCATTTTGGAGCATAGCGCAAAAATATCAGATGCAAAGATTTGTTATGTCCTCACCCGCTTTATTCTCGGGCTTCCCGCGGAAAACAGATGATTTCACGAATTTTCATTTCGAAAAATCGATAGCTATAGGTCGGCTTTAGAACAAGAGCAGTGTCTGCGCCTCCACGATATCCACCTATTGCGATAATATCTTTTCCCATATCAAGATAGCCTGCATCAGCGGCCATTAATGAGCATTCGATAGCAACCTTGGTTCCGGTGGAAAAAAGCTTCATTAGCATTTCAGACATAATATCATGTGCTGAATATCCACCATAAGCATCACTCAATGCACTGGTAACTGCTCCTCGAAATGGATGTACTCCCGTGTAGAACCTTACTCCTTTCTGACGCGCCTTCTCCATTATTTCAGGATCTTTGGCTTGCACTTTCTTTCCGTGCCGATTTACAAATACATTAGTATCCACCGCGTGCATAGTAACGCCGACAACGTCCATATCTGGCATGCTTTCTGCGACTGTGAGTGCGGTCTGTCCAGTGGTGGTCGCTACTACAATTTCCATGATGTTTGTATCTGTCGCCCGTTGGCGGACCTTGTCCAAAGTTGCTTCCGTATTTTTAATACCCTCTTTCTCAAAAATATTAACATTAATGTTGTGCATGCTCTCCTCCATATTATTCTTTTCGCTATTTTGCTTTGACATAACAATGAATTCACTTATCATTTTTTTGCGACAGCAAAAAATGATTAAGTGCAATGACTTTGCTATAATTTATTTTTTATTTCATCTATATTATTTTCAATATAATCCATTAGTTGCATTATATTTATTTCAGAGACTATATCTAAACCAAAATGAGATGCTAAATATGCTAGTGAAAAGGTAAGAATCGGATTATCCAAAATACCGTCAATATTGCCTTGTGTTGCTACATAGCTACATAAAGCGGCATCACTTGCTTTTTTACGATTTTCCTTTGTTCTTTCTATCTTTCGTCTTTTAATGCATATATCTGGTGCTAGGTGAAAAAAGTTTTCTTCTGTTAGTTCTTTATTTAATATTTTTGCAAAAGGAACTGTTTCAGTAGCATCTTTATAGGCTTCTGAAATATCAATAATCCAATCTTTTGTTTTTTTTGGTATATTACTTTTCATATTTTTCTTTTTATAATATAGAGTTCTCGGGCCGACGAAAGGAGGTCCAGAGCAGTGTTTGGTTAGCGTTTTACTGGATATTCCTGAAGCAACTTATCCATTACAGGATCCATTTTAGTTTTAGTACTTTGCCATTTGAACAGAGATAATCCCCCTTTGCCAATAAGATGGTATGTTGCAGAACCAATGATTCGACCTTCATGTCATTCTTTTATTTCTGCATGAGAAAGGAATGTTGCCAAGTCCCAGCTTCTTAAAGCTGTATATATTGCGAAAAAATCCTTCTCATTTTCCGTACTTGAAACATATGTACTGATTCCATGCCTATCAAACCCTTCTCTTAATACAGGTAGATAATCAGAAACAGCTAGCTTTGGGTTCTTTTGAATTATTATCTTTTTGATATTAAGTGATGCGGGTACAGGGGGTACTTTCATACTAGTGCATCCAGTTATAGTAATTAGAGTAATTAAAATTGCGAGCAATTTCATAATATTTCCTTTTTTGACTAACATAGAAATTAGGTGTCGAGCTTGCGAGGTCACCTAAATCGACCTTGTTGTGCTTTTATTCTTCTTTGACTAGTTTCAAGAGAGCTTTAGAACTTAAATGATAAAATAATACTGAAACAATAAATGGAAACAAAGATATTATCATATATTTTGGATCTTGAGTAATCATATCATAAATAAATTTAATTTTTGATGAAAAGAAACACATAATTGCAAGTGAGTAAATAAAACATAAAAGACATATAGATTTTTTTTGAGGTCTTTGAATCGCTTTATAGGCTACATAAAAACAAAAGAATGCTATGGATAACGTGAATAAACAATAAAATGTTATTCCCATAATCCCTATAGTTTTTATCGACGCTAAAACTATATATCCTAGCATTGTAGCTACAGCAACGATGAAAAACATCAGTCCAATAATCACTGCCGGGATTGTTGATAATTTTATTAAAATATTCTTTTTATCATTCATATTGTTAAGCACAACAATTACTATACGAATATTCGTAATTTATGGCATTTTTAACATGCCGTCGAATTAAACTAGATTATTATACAGAACTCATCGGTTTGAGGCTGACGAACATGCAACTAAGATTCCCTTTTTTACTAAAGAAAGGGAAAGTAGTTGCTCGGTAATGCAAATTCCTTGCTCAAAACAAAACATACTCGCAACTTAACTT
>JAYEIY010000142.1:0-11364 GCA_034660375.1 Verrucomicrobiota bacterium | reverse complement strand
TTCCTGAAGAAATACAATATAGATTACGATGAAAAATATGTATGGGATTAATTTATAAAATGCCCTTGCAGGGCAAACTATATTTTTTATATTAACCCAGGGTTTAAACCCTGGGCTAATATAAAATAACCTTTCAGGTCAAAAACAAAAAACAAGTTTCAATAAAAAGACATTAGGTACTTTTGATATAGGAATTTTTGAAGAACAAAAGATTAGAAAAATAAGGATACAAATTAATGTATTTATCTATTAGGTATAAAAAAAATCATAAATGGAAGGTCTTTGGAATGGGAACTTATTGAGATATCCCTTTTAGGGATGAATACGGTGTTATCGTGGAACGTGGATAAGAAAAAAATCCCCAACGGGGATATTCACCGTAGCCCACCGCATCGCGGTGGGATATGAATAATACAGCCTATGGTTGCGAGGAGCGAGTTACCATAGATATAGGTTCAAGAATACAAAGAATAATACAAAATAGAGCTTCTTAGCTCTTGATAATTCTGTCAATAAAAAGCAGTTAACAAACAAAACAGGGGAGAATATATTATGTCAACACTAACAATTAAAAGTATTGATGCTGAGTTAGTTAACACATTAAAGGATAAAGCAAGAAAAACAAATACGAGTTTGAACTCTTGTGTTCTTAAAATATTGAGACAGGGAACAGAAGTATCTAAAAAACAGTTTTCGGTAAAATATGACGACTTAGATAGTTTAGCGGGAACCTGGACAGAAGAAGAATATAAAGAATTTAATGCAAATACCAAATCTTTTTCTCAAATTGACAAGGGGCTTTGGAAATGAAAAAAATATTAATAGACACTAATATTTATTCTGAATTCAAGAGAAATAATCCTGAAGTGATAAAGGTATAAAAATCTACAGAGTACATAGGCATTTCGGCAATAATTTTAGGAGAAATTTATTCTGGTTTTTAATTGGGAAATAAAGAAAAACAGAATATTTATTACTTGGAGGAATTTCTAGATACTCCACGTGTTGATTTTTTGTCTTTATATGAAACAACATCCGAAATTTATGCTTCTGTTTTTAAGCAGTTGAAAGAAAAAGGCAAACCTATTCCCACCAATGATATTTGGATTGCAGCAACAACTATTCAATATGGGTTAGCATTGTTTACACTTGATAAGCACTTTAAGAATATTGATGGACTTTTGCTTTATTAAATTTCTTTTTAATTAGCTTTATTATACTATAATCCGCATAAGTGCGGAACTCAGGCAGGTTATTGTAGAGATGGACAAAGTAGAAGAAGTAGTAAAAAAAGCACTTAATTATTCTGTCACATAATTATTCTGTCAAATCAAACCAATTAACCAATTAACTAACAAAAATGGAGGTAGTAAGATGAAACAAGCAAGAAAAGTATTAATGGTGTTACTCGTGTGTGCTGGATTTTTAATCTCGGCGGCGGAAAGAGAGATTGACTATGCAGCGGAAGATGCGGCATTCAAAACAATCAAGGAGTTGACAAAACGCAAGGTGGATGTCAAAAAAATCGCATTTCTAGGAATTGCGGGTGCAAAGGAGATGAACTTTGTGTTTAGGGGAGGATTGTTAAGGGTTCCTGGAGAGTATGAATTTATTACAAGAGATGAAGCCGAACGTAGGATGTCGGAAATGGAAACTGATGCATTTTCAGGGTCTGAGCTTGAGTTAGCTCTTATGGGACAGGAATCAACAATTGATCTTGATACTTTTCTTTCATTGGAAAAGACCAAAAAACAAGGTGTAGAAGCATATTTGTATGGAAAAGTTCTTGAGGCCACGGTTGTAGATGGTTCTGGAATCTTTAGGGTTACATTGACTCTACAGGATCTAAGATCTCAAAAGATACTGTGGTCAGGAAATATAGTTGGCGAGCATAAAATAATGAAACTGGAAAATATTTCAAAAGGCCTACTTTTTGCAGCGGAAAATCTTGGTCAAAATGCTTTGAAAGATTTGCAGGAAAAAATATCACAAATTCCTGACGGCAATGTTTTTGTACTTCCTCTTATTGGAGAAAAAGCAGATCAGCTTACAGATACTATTTTGTCAGAGATTGTGGCTGTTGGGAACACAAAGCTTGCATTTTTCTCTAGTCCTTCAAATCCACAAAATAAAAGAGTTGCACATTCTATTGCATTGGATCTTGCGGGTGCAGGTTCCGGAACTCTACCGGATATGCGGGAGATAAAAAGAATGATGAAGCAGGTCGAGCAGGTTTTTGATATAGGAACGGAAAGCGGTGCTTCCGGAGTTACAACTAAAATTTCAAAAGAAAATCTTTATATGACCGGAGTAGTAAAAAATCTTGAACAGAAAGACAATAAAGCAAAAGATCAGAAAGAATATAGTATAACAGTTGCATTTTCGCTAAGAAATTTTAAAAATAATCAACTTCTCTGGGGCAAGACAGTAACTGGTCAATTTATTGATACAGCTGAGCGTACCCCCGATTATAAAGTAAAAAAAGCAATTAAAGATAACAAGACTATTTTAATGATTGCAGGTGGTGTTGTCGCTGCGTTGATTGCCCTTGTGTTGGCAATTTTTATTCTTAAAAAAATGACTCAAATAAGATAATAAAGGAGAAACAAATGAGAAATCTAGTTTTATTAATCGCAGTACTCGTATTCGTAGGTTGCGCTCGTACTCCCAAAAGAGTTGAGCAGACTGTAGCAACAGCTCAAACAGCAGTAATTATAAGAACTGCACAAGCTAAAAGTGACTCAGGTGGCTTGCTTGGACTACAAAAAATTGCATCAATTCAACCAAGAAAAATTCCTCTTAAAGTTGAAGGCAATGACAATGATTTAGTCAGGAAAGTCGAGGGTGAGATTGCCAGACTTGGATTTAAACTCGTTGTAACTGAGACTCCTTTTGTAACAGTTGATATGGATTGTGATAATAAACTATTTAATAAATATGCATCATACTATGTCTACAAAGGACAATTGGATCTATCTGTCAGATTAAATAGAGAATACTTGTTGGCTCGTGAACAAATTACTGCTATGAGTGAAAGAGTTGTAGGAGAAGACAATGCTAAAAGAGAAGTTATTAAAAAACTTACATCAGAAGTCCTCCCACATGTAAATAGATCCTGTAACAAAGTCATTGCGAGTATTGCTTCTACAGAAATTGTCCTTGATGCAAAAGTCTTGCAGAATGCCTTTGGAACTAGCGTAAGTGGGCTCCAGAGAAAAGTAGATACACTTGTAAATACCTTGTCGGGAAAAACAGGGATTATTACTTGTCGCTTGCTTGAAAACAATTGGGAAATAATAAAAATTCATATTATGTACATAAAGGATGTCTATCCTAGCGGAATAATTTATGAATATATAGAAGCAAAAGATTTTAAGAAAATCAAGAAAATAAAAGATACAGACAAGCAGGTAGAACAATTTATCTCTTTAGCATTTAAGGCTTCTAGTTCAACACAAAGCAATAATCTCAAAGCAATTTTTTCTACGGGAAAAACCAAACTTTGGTAAAAATCAAGAGAATGATTAAGGGCGAAGGACAGATTGACAGAATAATTAAGGGCGAAGGACAGATTGACAGAATGATTAAGTGGCAGGAAAGTGAGCCCTCGAACGGTATTTGCGAATGCAAGTATTTCTTAGCTCGTAGAGCGGGAATAATTAAGGGCAAAAGATAGGAAAGGGCGAAGGACAGATTGACAGAATGATTAAGTGACAGAATAATTAAGGGCGAAGGATATGGCGTTTGAATGTAGAGAAAAAATAAAAGTAATAAATCAAAATCAATTTCATGAAATTGATTACTTAGTTATGGGGCAGGTATATGAAATTCATAACGAATTGGGACGTTTTTGCAACGAAGATATTTATCAGACTCAATTGAGTATTTTATGTAAAAATATAGGTTTAAAAGTAGAAAAAGAAATTCCTATTCATATTATTTACAAAAATTTCAGAAAAACTTACTTTTTAGATTTAGTTGTTGAAAACTCCATTATTTATGAATTGAAAACTGTAGAAAAGTTGAATGAGTTTCATCAAAATCAATTAATAAACTATTTATTATTAACTAATGTAAGGCATGGTAAATTAATTAATTTTACGCCCCTGTCGGTAGAATATAAATTCGTTTCTACATCTTTGGATTTTCAATCAAGAAAACGATTTTCAATTAATAATAAAAATTTTGAGGATAGGGATTCTGAAAGTGCAATGTTACTGAACATATTAACTGAGTTACTTAATAATTGGGGAGTTTTTTTAGATATAAATTTATACAACGAAGCTTTGGTATTCTTTCTCGGAGGTTCAGAAAAAGTGATACATTCTGTTGATATTTATGTGGATAAAAAAAGATAGGTAAACAAAAATTCCATTTATTAAATACAACAACAGCTTTTCATTTATCTGCTATTTCTAGAAAACAGGAAAATTATAAGAATAATATTCAGCGTTTATTGTTACATACTAATTTGAATAGTCTGATTTGGATAAATTTTAATAATAAAGAAGTTCAAATAAAAAAAATAAAAAAATAGGCTCTTGTTCTTAATGATTCTGTCACATAATAATTCTGTCAATAAAAAAAATAAGCTCTTTGTTCTTAATAATTCTGTCACATAATAATTCTGTCAATAAAAAAAATAAGCTCTTTGTTCTTAATAATTCTGTCACATAATAATTCTGTCAAAATAAATAAAAGGAGGATTTATCATGGGTATTTTTAGTAATAAGTGTGAAAAATGTGGTCATACTGTAAAAAAGCGTGCTAGATTTTGTAGTAAATGCGGAGAGCCGGCACCAAAGGGCTGGAGCAAGTGCGGAACTTGTGATAAATGGGTCGGTGTGGAATCTGAATTTTGTCCGCATTGCAAAAGCAGATTGCATCCAGAAGAACGCAAACTTGTAACTGGAAATATAATCAATCGTCCGCCGGAAGCATTTTTGCAACGAATCGAGGTCGCTGACATAAGACGCAATGTAAAAAATTTTCTTATTATTCAGCCTGGAACCGCAATTGTTGTTCTCAAAGATGCAAAGGTGTCAAAAGTTATTGAAGCCGGCAAATATTCTTTGAAAGACGGGATATTTGCCAGCATCTTTTCCTCTGCCATAAAGAGTATTTTATTGGTTGATAGTGGTGAAATTATCTTGCCTTTTCAAAAGAAGGGACTTCGCTCCAAAGAAGATATGGAATTGAGTTTTTATACTGAATCAGTTTTTCAGTTTAATTTAAAAAGAATCGATGAACTTATTAATAATTTGATGAAAGATTCCAGACAGGTAACTTATCAGCAAATAACAGAAGTAGTAGAGCGTGATGTATCTCAGGCTGTCAAAAATTTGACTAATTCGACTAATATTGATGATTTAATTAAATCTTCTGACGTAAGAAGTGCGTTCGAAGATTCTCTTGCTGATGTCATTAATAAAACATCTAAGCATTTAGGAATAGAAGAGGTGAGGGTTGCCGCCATTCAGTTTTACGGAGAAGATTATGAAGAATTGCGTAAGAAATCCGGTGATATAGAAATAAGATGCCGTGAAAATGTTCTGAAAAAGCGTCTTCGTGATGCTGTTCGTGCGGATGAAATGGATGAAATAAAGTCGGATAATGATCTCAAAATGTATGAAGAACAACTTCTTCATGAATACGGAGTAAGCCGTGAGAATATGGAACATGAAATGCAGGTCTTAAAGCAGGTTCATAATCATGAAATAGATAAAAAAGATGGATTGCATCAACTTGAACTCGAAGACTTGCAGTTTACTCAGGGACTTGATCAGCAGGATAGAACGCATAATCAAGAACTAAAAGAAACTGAAGACTGGTTAAAGATAAAACAACAGAAGCAACAAATAACTCGCGATGATCAAAAAGCAAAGCTAGAAATGTATTCAAAACACGATATAAAAGAAATGATTGCTGCACTGCCTGAAGAAGAGGCTCAAAGACTACTCAAATTTAAGCAACAGGATGACAAAAAATTAATGACACCTGAAGAACGTCTTGCTGTAGCTGCAGAAAGTTCGCCAGAAGCCGCAAAGGCTCTCGCAGCAATGATGGAAGCAGAAAATAAAGGATACGAAGAAAGAGAAAAAATAATAAAAGAAAATTCAGATAGACTTGAAAAAATTATGGAAAAGGCCCTTGATGCCAACGCCGAAGTAGCAAAAAATAGGAGTAATATTAATAGGTAAACCACAGATGGACACGGATAAACACGGATAAGGACGAAGAAGGCCCATAATTCCATAGCCCGGGACAACGCTTCGGGAAAACGGATGTAACAAGAATAAGAGGGCTGAAGACCCGTAATAAATATGGCACAATCATTATCACAGCTATACACATATTAGATTTCACATAAATTGAACTGAACGGGTAATTATTCTGGAGAAACTGCAAGCAAATTTACATGTATATGTAGCTACAATTTGTGAAAAACAGAATTCACCCTCAATAATTATCGGCAGGATTAATGACCACGTTCATATACTATGTCAAATATCAAAAAAGATTGCACCAGCAAAATTATTGGAAGAAATAAAGACTTCTTCTTCAAAATGGATAAAAACACAATCTGAGAAAATTTTTTATGAATTTAGAGATTGTTTTATTGCGCGCTTTCAGCCCTAGTTCAAAGATATAAAATAGATCTTTTGCTCTTAATAATTCTGTCAAATTGGCAGTTAAAATAAAAGGAGGTATTCAGTGAGTTTTAAATGCCCGGAATGCAGTGAAATATTATCGGAAGATGCACTGTTTTGTTCTGAATGTGGTACAAAAGTAGAAAATAACGATAGCCATATCGAACAGGGACCTCAAAAAAGTGATTTCAACGAAGACTCAAATGATGCGCTCTCAGAGAGTAAAACTCTCAAAATTTCCGAAGAAAGCATCTGCGGGATTATCAATCGAAACGAAGAGAAAGTTATAGAAGAAGTTGATACAAACTTAGATTCAGATTGTGAAGATTTTTCTCTTGAGTGGAATGCTGGTTCATCTGTTTTTATTGAAAAAAATATGGCGGCCCTGCAATTTCGGATTATTCCCAAAAGCCCAAATGCAAAGAACGCAGAGAATTTTAAGCTTATTTTAGAGTTGCCTGACGGAAGTTTTAAGGAAGCACATATCCGTTACTCAAGAATTTCTTCAAAAAGAGAAATCAAGGTAAATTATAGACCAAAGGCAGGCTCTAAAGGTGCTGAGCAATCTGCTTGGGTCTACTTTATTTATGAATTGGAAAAAGAAGAAAAATGTTTTTCTGAACAAATAGAGATTGAGGTTCATCCTGAAAATGAAGATGCGGGTAAACTTTTTGAAAATATGAGTATAAATATTGGCGATATTACATCACAAAAAGCAGGTGGTGATATTCGCCTGCCTATTTTGGATGAACTAAAGAAAAATAAACAAGATATTTCTTCAATTGAGCTTTTTAAAGAGTTAAGAAAATCTTCGCTCTGGCAAGAAGTTGCCCTTTGCCTTGCAGAACCTCCAGAAAATCTTGAGAAAAAAAACTTGCAGATTCCATATAATTCTGAAAAAAATAAACGCCTTACACTAAAAATGAATGACGGGAGCTTTCTGCAGCTTTATTCAAAGAAGATCTCTCTGGGCAGAGCACGAAACTATAAAGAGAAAAAAATGGATTTAATAACAAGAAATCTGCCGGACGAGAGCGAAGACTGGAGTAATCAAAAATTGAGAAGAAAAAATCAGGCGATAAGCAAACTTCACGCATCAATTGAGCTAAATGATAGCTTTGCTGTTATTGAGAATCTGAGTTCTGTTTCAGAAACATGTATTAATGCAGTAAAAATTAATAAGCATAAGATCTCTTTGAATGATAAGAGATACTTTGAATTATCGCTCTCCCCACGAGACAGTTCATCATGCTTTCCGCTTGAAACAAAAATCTATAAGATGCGTAAAGATAAAAAAAGTGGCTTTTTAGGAAAGTTTTTAAAAAATATTACTGAAAATGAATTTTTCTCCGCAATTCTAATGAAAAGATATGATGAATTAAAAGAAAAATACCTAATCCTTAATCACTGGTTGCCTTTATCAGAAATATTCCCAGAGATTCATACACCATGGAAACTATACAGACAAGATGATGCATTTGCAATAACTGATGGTCAAAATGAATGGATCTGGCTTACCAGAGGACTCAAAAACCTTCCAAAGGAGAGTTTTATTGGCGAAGTACTGGAAGTGCCCGAACAAAAGGGTGTGTGACAGGAAAGTGAGTCCCCGAACGGTATTTGCGAATGCAAGTATTTCTTAGCTCGTAGAGCGGAAATGATTAAGGGCGAAGGACAGATTGACAGAATAATTATGTGGCAAAATGATTAAGAGCAAAAGATATGGAAAGGGCGAAGTGCGGATTGACAGAATGATTATGTGACAGGAAAGTGAGCCCCCGAACGGTATTTGCGAATGCAAATATTTCTTAGCTCGTAGAGCGGAAATGATTAAGGGCGAAGGACAGATTGACAGAATGATTATGTGACAAAATGATTATGTGACAAAATGATTAAGAGCAAAAGATATGGAAAGGGCGAAGTGCGGATTGACAGAATGATTATGTGGCAGGAAAGTGAGCCCCCGAACGGTATTTGCGAATGCAAGTATTTCTTAGCTCGTAGAGCGGAAATGATTAAGAGCAAAGGACAAAATATAATATGACAAATAAATCATTAGGCGATTTTACGACAAAAAATTCTATGGGAAAAGAGGTTGTTGATAATAATATTCAGGAACCTTTTTTGGAAACAGAAGAAAATTCTATCTGGACTATGGTTACGGAGCGACCGCAGGGTCCAAAAGGAGAAGAAGTTCTTGGATGCATAGATAGGTATAAACTTTTTCATAAACTCGGAGCAGGTGGTTTTGGAGCAGTCTATCTTGCGTTCGACACTATTTCACAACTTTATGTTGCTATAAAAGTACTTCCGGCTCTTATTTCGCAAGATCCCGAAGAACTCGAAAATGTTAGGAAAAATTTTGCTCTTGTCAGTAAGTTGAAACACCCCAATATTGCATCTCTTGAACATCTTCATAAAATCGAAAAAATAGATGAGTCTTCTGAAAATTTGTTAAAAGTAGGGCAGGGTGGTTATTTGGTCATAATGGAGTACATCAAAGGTTCTACTGTCTCTTCCTGGCGACGACAGTTCGATGATAAAAAAGTCCCTTTTGAAAAGGCAGTCGAAATTTGTTCTGCAGTTGCCACGGCACTGGATTTTGCACACGGTGAAAAGATAGTTCATCGTGATATAAAACCATCTAATGTAATGATTACAGAGGATGGCAAAATCAAGGTACTGGATTTTGGTCTTGCTGCAGAAATCCGTTCTTCAATGAGTCGAGTTTCCAATCAGGTAAGCGACACCAGCGGCACGCGTCCGTATATGGCTCCTGAGCAATGGGTAGGGAAGCATCAAAATGAACAAACCGACCAATATGCACTCGCAGTAACGTTTTATGAACTCATCAGCGGTGCAGTTCCCTTTGCATCTGCATTTGAAACCAATGATCCATTTGTAATGATGCAGGTCGCTAAAGAACAAACCCCCGAATCCCTCTCAGAACTAAAACGCAAACAAAACAAATTTCTCTTTACTGCCCTTGCCAAAGATCCAAATGAACGCTTTTCATCATGCTCTGATTTTGTGAATGCTGTTGGCGGAAAAAAGTTTGTAGTACCGCCTTCAGGCGGTGTTCCCCTTCTGCCTTCAGGCAGATTACTGAAACTGTCTCTACTCATCTTACTTCTTGCAAGTGGTTCCCTATTTTACTTCAAAGGTCTACCTATAGCCAATCTGCAAACAAAAACACCCCAAAACACAACTCCCATAAAATCCCAGGGACTCTCTAGGACCGCACCGACAAAAAGTAACGCTGAGATTCTCTGGAAAGACACACAGAAAATAAAACCAGGAGAAGGATTTAAAGAAAAATTAAGGAAAATAAAAATAACAATAAAAACCGCAGAAGAATTCTATAAACAAAAATCCTATGGAAATGCACTAAAAAATTATCAGAGTGTAATTGCGGAGTGTGCAAAAATACAAGAACTCGACAAAGAACGCTCAACTGCTCTGAATGCAAAACGAAGCAGTGCGGACTCCGCAAAAATAGCAGAAAATGCACAGTCCGCAAAATATGCGGAAATTCTGTGGAATAACGCAGAAAACCTCAAAAAAAATGCCGAAGAAATATTTAAAAGTGGAGAAAATTTTGCGGACTCCGCAAAACTCTGGAAAAATGCTCAAAACGAATACAAAAAGGCAAAAATCTATTCAGAAGGTACAAAATCAGTAAATATTGCCGAAAATACCTATAAAAAAGCACTTTCCAAGACAGATGAGAAAAAACTTATCGAATTTGGTGGTGCGGACTACGCAAATGTAAAATTTTCTGCGGACTCCGCAAAACAACTCGCTAAAAATGAAAAGTGGTCTGAATCCATACAAAAATGGGAAAAAGCACTAAATTTATTACCGTTAGCAGAATTAATTTCACTTGGGGAGTCCGCAAAAAGTTCCGAAAACTGGAGAAATATGCTAAAATTTGCAAAGTCCGCACTAAAAATCGATTTTTCGAGTATTAAGGCAAAAGAATTCAAGGTGTTTGCCGAGGAAAAACTTATCTGGGAAATTCCTGATTTTGGCATGGAGTTTGTGTATGTGGAATCGGGTAGTTTTCAGATGGGCTCAAATAACGGAGAAAGTGACGAAAAGCCTGTTCATAAAGTAACCCTGACCAATGATTTTTGGATTGGAAAGTATGAGGTGACGCAAGCAGAATACCAACGAGTTATGGGCAATAATTCAAGCTATATTAAACGCGCTAATTATCCAGTAGAACAAGTGTCTTGGAATAATGCGGTATATTTTTGCAAGAAACTTACTTATAGAGAACGCAAGGCAGGTCGTTTACCAGAAGATTATATTTATCGTTTACCAACGGAAGCAGAGTGGGAATATGCTGCTAAAGGCGGAACAAAAAGCAGAGGTTATAAATATTCGGGTTCAGTCATTATAAAATAAGTCACAGTGGGGCAAACGAAGCCTAATGAACTTGGAATTTATGATATGAGCGGTAATGTCTGGGAGTGGTGTTCGGATTTGTATGGAGATTATCCTTCGGGTAGTGTTACGGATTCACAGGGTGTTTCTTCGTCCTCGTACCGGGTTTTTCGTGGCGGTTGCTGGAGCAACACTGCCTGGAGTTGCCGCTCAGCGAATCGCAACCGTTACTCGCCGTCGAGCACGTCCAGCAACTTGGGTTTTCGCGTTGTTCTAGGTCATCAGTAGGCAACCAGAGGCTCAAGGTTAATGATTAATGATTAAT
>JAYEIY010000141.1:0-11379 GCA_034660375.1 Verrucomicrobiota bacterium | reverse complement strand
CCTTTAAAAATTATTCCACCTCAACTAAGGTCAATTCTTAAACAAGAATCTCCGTTTTATCGACGATAGGGAAATTAAGTTGCGAGTATGTTTTGTTTTGAGCAAGAAATTTGAATTACCGAGCAACGACTTTCCCCTTCTTTAGTAAAAAAGGGAATCTTAGTTGCGTGTTCGTCAACCTCAAACCGATGAGTTCTGTAATAACAAACAATGTTCTTTATCTTGTGCGAAGCACTTTTGGACTGCTGTGCTCTGCACAGCTTTTTATTTAACAAATAATCTTGTAAAAAATCAAGAGTCTTTAACTGAATGGGTTAAGGGCTGTTCTGCAGCCCGTTATGTATGCTAACGCCCCGCAAAACGGAGCTACTACAAACAAAACTCTCGCAAAATACAGATACTCTGAAAAAAGATAAAACCGTTTGTAGTAAGGCTATTTTATACCTTTAGCCTCAAAAAAGAGTGTTTTTAAAGTTCAACTGCGTTTTTTAGGTTTATGGTGACAGAAAATGTCTTTTTTTCACCCTAAAACTCACTTTCCTGCCACCTAATTATTCTGTCAATTTATTCTTCTGCTTTATCCAGTTTGAAAATTGGAGCACTTGAAAACCAATTAACCAATTTACCAATTAACCAATTTACTCTTCATCATGACTTTGTACGCCTTTCTTGATTTGGTCGGCGATATTGGCAGGCACTTTTTCATAACGTGCAAATTCCATTGCAACAGTACCTTTTCCCTGTGTGATAGAACGCAGAGAGGATGTGTAGTTGGAAAGTTCAGATTGAGGGACTTCCGCTTCAAGTATCTGCATGCCTTCCTCTATCTGCATTCCCATTATGCGTCCTCTGCGCGTATTAATATCTCCGTTAACATCTCCCATATACTCGTCTGGGATCATAACTTTAATATGCATAATAGGCTCAAGAAGAATAGGTTTTGCTTTTGCCATAGCAGCTCTGAAGGCGCCTCGTCCGGCAATTTTAAATGCCATTTCGTTTGAATCTACATCGTGATGTTTTCCATCATAGATAACGGATTTGACATTTATTACCTTGCAATTGGCAAGTGGACCATTCAACATTGCCTCTTTTACTCCTTTTTCGATTGCCGGGAAGTAATTTTTAGGAATATTTCCTCCGACAATTTCGCTTACAAACTCATATTCTTCTTCAATAGGTTCTACACGCATGAAAACTTCTCCGAACTGCCCTGCCCCGCCACTTTGTTTTTTGTGGCGATATCTATCATCTCCTATGGCAGTAATGGTTTCTCTGTAGGGGATTTTAGGGGTTCTGAAATCCATTTCAACATTACCATCTTTCTTTACTCTATCCGCAATAATAGCAAACTGTAGATCCCCCATTCCGTGAATAAGAGATTCGTGAGTTTCCTGTTGTTGTTCAAGAATTACTGTAGGATCTTCATCCGCAATTTTATGGAGCGCCTGAGCAATTTTTTCTTCTTCACCTTTTTTTACGGCATATATTGCGAATGATACTGTCGGAGTTGGGTACTTGGGAAATAGAACTTCTACATCACTTCCTTTGCATACGAGGGTATCGCCAAGTTTTGTATTTTTAAGTTTCGGAATTGCAACGATTTCACCGGGAGCTGCTTCATCTGTGGTTGTTTGATTTTTTCCATTAACCACATAAAATTGTCCAAATCTTTCTTTAGAATGCTGAGTAGTATTTATAATATCCATATCTGCCGTAAATGTACCGGAAATGACTTTCATAAATGTAAGTTGACCGACAAATGGATCAGTCATTGATTTAAATATATATCCTACGGGATTATTCTTATCTGAAAATTCAATTTTCTTTTCTTCCTTTAATGTTGGTATCATAGCATTTGAAGGATTCGGGAGGAGATTTACCAACCCATTAAGAAATTCGTTACATCCTATTTCTTTATCAGCACTACCGGAAAATACAGGAATCAAGTCTCCGGCATTAATTGCTTCATGCAATCCTTTGGAGATTTCTTCTTCACTAAGTTCTTCTCCATCAAGGTAGCGCTCCATCAATTCATCATCAGATTCTGCAATAGTATCCATAATGGCTTCTTTATATTTTTCTGCTTCATCACTAAGTTCTGCAGGAACATCATCTGAACGAAGGATGTGAATTACATCAGAAAAGTCCTTTTCTTTACCAATAGGCATAGTAAAAGGAACACAAACTGTACTTCCATAATTTTTTTGGAGGGCTTTGAGTACCTTAAAAAAATCAGCGCCATCTTTATCAAGACCATTTACAAAGAAAAGATGAGGTTTTGTTTTAGAATGTTTCCATGCGTGAATAGTTCCAACCTCTATACCGGCAAGAGCATCTACAACAATAACAGCCGAGTTACATACATGCAGTGCAGACAATGCTTCACCCTGAAAATCATTATAACCTGGGACATCAATAAAATACAATAAATTTTCCTTCCATGTACAATGCAACGGAGTAGCAAAGATACTGTGTCCTCTATCTTTTTCTTCTTCACGATAATCTGAAACACTGTTTTTTGCTTTAACCTTTCCGAATCTGTCAGAAGCACCTGTTTTATAGAGAATAAGATCCGACAAAGTTGTCTTTCCTGCACCTGAGTGTCCTGCAATGCAAAAATTTCGTGTTTTTTCTGTAGTATAACCTTTCATTACTTTCCTCCAATTTTTATTTATATATGACTTTTATTTTTTAAATATTAAGATAACTTAATAAAGGCACTAAATATAATTTATATTTGTAAAATGTAAATAGCCTTATTGTATTTTTTGATATATCTGTTAGGAAAATCCAAAAAATAAAAATGCCTTTGAATTGGAGAACTCCGATTCAAAGCAAAAAAAAAAAATCAAAAACATTAGAGTAATCTCTATGAAGAATTATCTAAAAAAAACACTTATTTCGGAAGAAAAGATAAAAACACGTGTAAAAGAACTTGCAGAAACAATTGCGAAGGATTATACTGGAGAGCCCTTAAGTGTAATCGGCTTATCCAATGGAGCTCTTATATTTGTAGCAGATTTAATAAGAGGAATAAATATTCCATTGCATCTAGACAGTCTGATGGCATCTTCATATAGCGGAGTAGAATCAACAGGAAAAATAGACATTGTTTCAGGTATGAAATTACCTGTAAAAAACAGACATGTCCTTATCGTAGACGATATACTTGATACTGGACGTACCATAACAAAAGTTATAAAATTAGTAGAAAAGGGCTCTCCTCTAAGCATAAAGACCTGTGTTTTTCTCGATAAACCATCAAGACGTGTGGTTGACTACAAAGCAGATTATATAGGTTTTGAAATTGAGGATGCATTTGTTGTAGGATATGGGCTTGACTGCAACGAGGCATTTCGTAATCTCCCATATATAGCAATAGTGAAAGAAGAATTCTATAAATAAAAATTTAATCTTTAAAAACTAAAAAAATGAGGGAAAAAAAATGGCAACAGTAGCACATCTTGACGAAAGTAATTTTGATAGTAAGACTAAATCCGGAGTAGCATTAATTGATTTTTGGGCACCATGGTGCGGTCCATGCAAAATGCTGGGACCTATCCTGGACGAAGTTGTGGAAGAAATTGGAGATACTGCCTTAATCGCCAAGATTAATTGCGATGATGCTCCACAATTGGCAACAAAATTCAAGGTAAGAAGTATTCCTGCTCTCTTTGTTCTTAAAGACGGAGAAATTGTCAATCAATTTATTGGTGTACAATCAAAACAAGCACTTATTGATGCAGTAAATAAGGAGTTGTAGTAGTTTTTTATAAAAAGTTTACAGAGACCCTGCACGAAAAGGTTTTTAAAAGATTAAAAACCTTTTCACACAGGCTTTAATTAGGGTATTTTTTTTATTCGCAGCGCGAATCTTTGAACTGCGGTGCTTTGCAGCACTTTTAATTGGAGGGAACATCTCCAAAAACAATAAAAACACACTATTTAACTGCGTAATTCGGGATAAAAGTGCTTCGCACCATAAAAAAATAAGATTAAAATAATCCTGACGAATTTCAATTCCAAATCGTTTTGAAGTTGGTTACATTGTCTTTGTTATGATCATCTGAATCTGTTGAACTATGTTCTTCATCTGGTCCTTTTGACCAAATTGCAATTGTCTTTGTTACGTCTCCGGATGCTCCATCCCCATATACAGCAGCATCATCAATACTTCCATCATAATCTGTATCCATCGCCATTTGAAATTTATTACCCCATGGATCTTCATAAGTGCTTGCTTCTTCTACTTCAAGCATTATTATTTTTCTTGGATTATATGTTCTGGTGCCTCCAGTACATGACAAATCTTCAATTGTATCATCATATATTGACTCAGAAATAACACCCTCCGTTCCCCCGCATGGCAAATATCCGTAAGTACTTTCATACTGCTTGATAGCAATTTCCAATGCACTTATCTGAGCTCTGGCTTTTGTTTTTTTTGCTTTTTCTTTTGCACCACCAAGTGCGGGGAGCAACATTCCCATTATTACTGCAATTATGGCGATTACGACTAAGAGTTCTATGAGCGTGAATTGTTTTGTTTTTCTCATTTTCTTTTTCCTTTGTTTTAATGTTTTCTTTATTTTTAATTTCAATATTATAGGAATTTGTATTTTCCTGTTTTATTTGGAGCTGAACATTCTAAGCACAGTTCCCTATCCAAGTCCTCAGTTCCGGCAAGAGCGCTTACTTCAAGTAGGCAGTATAGAAAAAGTCTTTGAACTAAATAAAGAAGACTTTTCGTGCAATGTCTATCTAATGTCCCAATTTGTCAGATCATCTATGATCTCTGGTTGAAAGAGAGTAGGATCATCTTTAGAAACTTGTGAATCAGCAGGAGTAAAATCACTACCTGTATCACCGTCTTCGGGCATATCTGTAAGATCCAAGGGATGCATTTCTGTTTGATCAAGTCCGGTTGGATCTCCTGGAATTCTGTCATTCCCCACAGACCACAAATCATATTTGTTTACGTTCATTACTCCTGGAGATTGATAAAAATAAAAATTTTCCCATGGATCTCTGAAACCACCTTCTGTACCACCACTTACATTTCTGTCAAATTTTGTATAATCTTCCATAAAAACCTTTTGATCTGTTGATAAAAAACAGTTATCTGCATCAAAATTTACACGTCCAATTTCTGTAATTCTAAAAATGGCATCAAATACCTGTGGTTGTCCGTCCGTTCTCGAGAAATTGGTAGATTGTTGCTCCCAAGACCATGCACTAGTTTTTCCAGGCACACGTCCTTGTTGCGGATAATATCCCCAATCGGACTCATATTGTTTTAAAATAACTTCAAGCCTGGCGATATCACCTTTAGCAACACCTTCTCTCATTACCCGTGTTGCAAAAGAAGCCGTACCAGCAACCAGTCCAGCTAAAATAAGACTAATAACTACAACAATGAGAATTTCTATTAACGTAAATTTTTGATTATTCATATTTTTCTCAAGGATTAATGGTAAAAACTCAATGCTACTTAGGCATTGCACGAAAAGCCTTTTTTCACTTCATTCGAAGGCTTTTCATAGACTGTCTACTTATTTCTTTTCAAAAAAGATGCAATTTTTTGAATTGCTTCCCCAATTATAGGTTCCTATAGCCTTTCCATGAGGAGTTCTAAGGTCAATATGTTCTTTTTCTGATGAATTGCTCGATACTAGAGCAGATGCTGCCTTATACTCTGAAAATGGGTACCACTTCCACCACTTATTCTTATTTTCCCAGTTATCCCATGAAGTTAACTGAAGACCTCCGTCAAAAGTTCCATCCACGGGAGACAGGGCTGAAACATGTGCGTCCATATACGCCACATTCATCCAACCATCATGTGGAAACGCCATGTGTGTTTTCTCCTCAGTATTTTTAGTGTATAATGACCATCCATAATTTTTTGAACTGGTAGACTCCGGATAGTTATAGCATTTTCCGTCCATGAGAGCTGCCAGTTTTGAAGGATTATTTTTAAATGTTGTCTTTACCCAGTAATTTCTGTAATTGCCGCTATTTCGATGAAAACTCATGGGACCACGTTCAAAAGCACCTTCTAAACCTGTATTGTAGATATAGGAACGAGGATACGCTTCAGTTTGCTCTATTAAAGCACCCTGCTCTTCTGTATATCCATCAGCAGGGCAACGATAATATCGCTCTTTGAAAATTTTTGCTGAACCACAACTGAGATATTCATAAAATGAATTTGAATAATTATCTTCAATATTATAGGCACTAGGCATTACCTTATCACTATCAATAGTATAAGTCATAGTTGCACGCATTATTTCTGAAATATTATTTCTGCACTGCATATCCTTTGCAATTACAAAACCTTTGCGAAAACCAAATGTAAGCAATGTTACAAGCATTAGTATTATAACAACTACAAGAAGGATTTCAAGCATAGTTACATGTTGATTAATATATATTCTTTGCTTTTTCATAATTTTAAAATAGTTTTTACGTTATCAAAGAGAACGAAGTAATCATAATTCAGTAGGATCTATAGGAGCACCCTGGTCATAATGTCCAAAAATTTCTGTTTCAGAAAGGGCTCTGTCGAAGAGAAGAAACTCTCCCATATAACCTCCATAATTATCTCCAATTTCTATATAATCCGATCCCGCTCCTGAAATAACAAATGGGGTATAACTTACTGATTTTTCTACGACTCCGTTTACAAAAAGCTTGATAGTTGTACCATCAAAAGTCATTGCCAGATGTATCCATTGATCTTCAAGATCGTCAAGGATACTATCAGTATAAAGATATTTATTTCCGTATGATCCGTCCGGTTTTTGATAATAAACTCTTGCACATAATCTATTTCCGTTCTCATAAAAACGGTAGCCTGATCGTACTGGCCAATCATAATAGTATCTATCCGCAAAATACTGACTGTCACTTGTCTCTTCCATAAAAACCCATACTTCGAGAGTCATTCTCTCGGGGCACAGACTTCGATTTCGTACCCGTAAACCTTCATCTGTGGCGTTAAAATGAATTCCTCCCATATTAGGGAAACGTCCGCCATCTTCAACATAAGTACATTCGTCAAAAACTCCATCGCCGTCATCATCTATAACTTCCATACGAGTTCTATCTTTATCCCAACCGGAATTAAGATCTCCGGCATAATTTGCAAGGTTTTGATAATAAGTAATTGTACGTGACGGGTTATATTTTTTCTTTTCACGGGTAAAACTATATTTCTTGTCAAAAACATAATGTGCCAGACAGCTGGGATCCTGATCAATCTGCTCTTTACTTCCCTCCCAAGCAGTGTATACTGCTTTTTCACGAATATGGTCATAAACAGCAATAGTCATGGTTGCAAGAAGAATAACAATTCCAACAACAACCAGGATTTCTGTTAAAGAAAAGTTTTTGCTCTTTTTTAAAGATATTTTAAATAATGTCATATCAGATATTATCATGTTTATACTTTAGGTTAGTATTTTCCTAATTTCTTTTTCAGAATATCCCAATTTTTCAAGCTTTAACCGAATTTCTTTTTTACTTTTTTCAAGACCTTTTTCAAGACCTTTTTCAAGACCTTTTTTTTCTGCCGTTTTTATTTGACAATCAAGATCTCCATCCTTTCCACTCCAATAATCATAAGCATCTAATTCCTCTGCAGTCCATTTCATTTGATTAGCAGAATCAAAAGCTTCTAAAATTTCCGGTTCATTAATATTGGAAGGAATAACATCAAGATTTTCTGCGTTTTTAATAAAGAAAATCCATTTATCAATAACTGACTGCAATTCTTCTGCTGTTTTATTATATTTTTTTAATTCAATAAAAGAAAATTCAAAGTCCTTTAAATCCTGACGTTGAGTTTCCTGATTGATAATAATATGTCTCACCAAATAAGATGAACCTTCAAATAAATTGAAATTTAAAATACCTACAAAATAAGCTGGTTTAAGTTTCTGATAATCTTTAGCCTTTTTAATTTGTGCCACATAACTTTTAGCAAGATAATATGTTGCCCGTTTTCCAAAATATTCATTTCCTTCAACTTGCATTTCGACGATAAACTCTCTCCCATTTTTATCAACAGCCTTCACATCAAGAGATGTATTTTTTAAATCTTGAATTCTCGGCACTTGATAAGGAGAAACAATTGTTAAGCTATCAATTGGGCTTGGCAATTCTAAAACAGCATTTAAAAAACTAATTAAAATATCTGTCTTATTTGCATCTCCAAATATTTTTTTGAATGCTATATCACTTTTGGGATCGATAAATTTCATTTTTATACCAATATTATTTTCTCGAAAAATTACTTATATCATCACATTCGTCATCTGTAAATTCATCAGGATCCTGGGCTTGGGAAATATGATCAGAATCGGAATCTAAACCTAAGTATGTATTTTCGTCATCATAAGTCGCACTACTGGTAACTCCGGCATATCCGTTTATTCCCAAAGAGAACAGATCAAACTTTGTTGTATTTACATCACCAGGGCATTGATAAAAGATGGGATTGTCCATGAAATCTTTACAGTATTTTTCAACATCACTTAAAGTCGTTCCCATTTCGGGAAGATATGCTTTATCCTGCAGATTGTGAAAATGAAGATCGTTACTTGAGTCTAATAAGACATCGTGGAGTTCATCCAAATTGTAAGAACGCGGATAAAATCCCCAGTCGGACTTATATTGTTCCATGGCAATTTCAAACGTTGATATTTTACTTTTTATTTTAGATATTCCCATCTGTTTATTTACAAGTCCGCTAACTCCGATAACCATTCCTGCTAAAACCAAAATAATTACCATTGCGACCATTAATTCTATCATCGAAAAATATTTTTTATACATTTTTTACTCCTTTTGTTTAATTAACCATTAATAATTAACCATTAATAATTAACCATTAATAATTAACCATTAATAATTAATAATTATTCCAGCACTCCGCCACCTGCTTCATAGTGATTTTGAATTTCTTTTTGTGAGAGAGCACGGTTTAATATAACCAATTCATCTATAAATCCTCTGTACTCGTAATCATTACCATTATTTCCTGAGCCAATCTGAATAGGTTTTGTTGTAGATCTGTTATCAGTATGTGCGACCGTTTTTACTAATTCACTATCAATATACAATTTTAGATTGACTTCATCGTAAGTTGCTGCAATATGAACCCATTGTGGATCACTTTCCGGATATAATGAAGCAAGATTATAGATAGCTCGATGCTCCCCTCCATCACCGATTCCTCGCCACCAAATATTATTTCCAGCCAAATTTAATGACCAAGCTCTTCTGTCTCCACCGGAATACCACCATTTATCTACTATGTATTGATAACTATGATAATCTGTCGTTCTTATCCATGTAAGAATTGTCATTGCACCTTTCCATTGAGTTGCTTCACAATTCGCAATATATAGAGAGTTACTACCATAAAATTGCATCGCATGTTTTTGTGGCCACCTTCTAACAGCGGGACTACTTGTCCAAGTTGGGACAGCATTGGTTGTTGAGCCAAAAGGTCCTCCACCTGCTATCTCTCTTGCATTAAGGGCAGAAGTCTTATATCTTTTTATGTTAGTGCATTGGGCTGTATTTTTAGGTAATCCTCCACCCGGTCCTTCTTGAAAATCAAGATAGAGAGAACATGCAGGGTCCATTTTCAAATTAGATTTATATGCCACCCATGCTCCATATTCTGCCTTTTCTATTGCCTTTCCCACAACCTCGATTGTCATGGATGCCAGCATAAGAATAATTGTCATAACGACAAGCAATTCTGTTAAAGTCATATAAGTTTTATATATTTTCTGCATATTTTTTTAAATTAAACTTAAGTATTATTGCTCAAGAGTTTTAATAATAGGACGTTTAAGGTTTTCCCATATTATAATGTGCTTTTATTTCATTTATTGTCAAGGCTCTTTTAAAAATAACCAATTCATCCATTAGTCCGACATCGTCTCCGTGAGGAGAGCCATTTTCAGGATTATTTGCCACGCCTAAATATATTGGTTTAGTTGTTGAGAATGCTCCGTCTGTGGGTCCAGTATCATTCGTTCCAACTTCTTCAGCGTTTACATAAAGAGCCATACCTCCTGCCGTATCAAAGGTTGCTGCAATATGTGTCCACTCTCCTTCGTATGGTGAAAAATTGTATGTAATTTTTCTGTTAGCTCCTCCTGGGTCTGTTCCTGTATCGGTTCCCAATCTCCAATAAAGAGTACCATTCCTTATTCGAAGTTCCCAGGAACGATAATGACCTCCGCTCCACCACCATTTATCAACAAGATACTGCCAAGCATCAACATCATCAATTTTTATCCACGTCATAATCGTAATGTCTTTAAAAATACGCAATCCTTTACCAAAAGGGACTTTTACGTATGTCGCATCAGCATCAAGGTGCAGTGCCTTTTTCATTGGCCAGCGTCCTTCCTGCCATGCCTCATCAGTTATATCAAGAACTTCTCCATTATAATCATTTTTTTTATAGCCTTTTCTACCCACAGCATGTGCATAATTATTAATGGTTGTCCCCTGCCCTTCCTCAAAATCATAATACAGAACACAATCTGAATCTTTTTTAAGCAAACTTCTGTAACCAAACCAACGAGTATACTTTCCCTTTTGTTTTGCTCTATAAAGCGTTGGTAGCATAATTCCCAATACTGTACCAATAATAAGTATAACAACAAGAATCTCTACAAGAGTAAAAGCTGTCTTACTATAAATATTTTTTGATTTATTCATTGATTTTTTTTCTAAGATTTCCACTTACTTGTTAGCAACTATACTGCCAATTTGAGAGTTTTTCAATTTATTTTACTCTATATTCCTTTTTTTCAAAAAAGGTCTTTAACCTTTCTCGCTGATCTCCCTGAATTTCGAGGGTATTATCGCGAAAGATGCCTCCGGTACCGAGTTTAGTTTTTATTTCATTAAGTAAGTTTATCAAGTGCTCTTCATCTATTTCTATAAACCCTGAGACAATGGTAACAGTTTTTCCTTTGCGTTTTCTTCGTGTATGATGAATTCGCAGTGGTTTCCGCATGTTAGGGGTTTGATCAAAGATTATTCCTGAATCCGGATCAATCCCAGCATCTTTCATATATTGTGCTTCATCTGCTGAAAGATCAGAATATTTCTCATTTTTTTGAGGAATAATCTCTTTTTTATCCTCTTTGAGTTTTTCTTTTGGGATATTAAGATTTGCAAAAGGATTTATATCAAATCCAGCTGCCTGTTTTGCGGTATCAATTTTCTTTTTCTTTTTTCGAGACATAGAGTATTATTTAATGATTTGATGATTTAAGGATTTTAGGATTTAATGATTTGATGATTTAAGGATTTTAGGATTTTAGGATTTTAGGATTTAAT
>JAYEIY010000140.1:0-2269 GCA_034660375.1 Verrucomicrobiota bacterium | reverse complement strand
TTCAATCCATATAAAGTGAATCGCGCATTCAAGTCAGAGGTCTCTGCATCAGGGAAGGGAATTAATTTTACAGGAGTTTTTCAACGTATTGGAGGGAATCCGCTTGTTGCTCAGTTTGTTGCCGGTGAAACGGGAAATAAAATAACAGAGGGACTTGCAAGGTGTTCACTAGCTAATATAAGTACTGAAACCGCTGGTGTAACCAGAGTTTGCAGTACGATTGTTTGTCATGAATCAGGGCAGATGACAGAATTAATAGAATCTGCGCCTCCGGTCTCCAAACGGGACATGAATGAAATGCTTGTGACTTTAACAAAATCGGTGCAGGATATTGCCTGTATTGCTATTTGCGGAACCTTTCCGGATGGGGTGGATAATAAATTTTTGGAAAAGGTTATTGAGTTATATGAAAAAAAGATTATATTCGTAGATGCTTGTAGGGGAATCTCGGATTTACTTAAAAGCGGAGTTGATGTTGTAAAAATAAATATGGAAGAACTTTTTTCCCTTACAGGTGCTGAAAGTATTGTTATAGGAATTGAGATTTTTTATGCTAAATACAAAGTTGATATTCTTGCTGTTACAGATGGTCCGAGTGATGCGTATTTAAAGTGTGGGAATAGATTTGTTTCCTATCAAATCCCACGACAGCAAAAGGTGGTTAATACGCTTGGAGCGGGTGATACTGCTTCAGCTGTTTTTGTAAAAGAATTGACTGCTGGTGTAGATTGTGTTCAGGCATTTAAAAAAGCTTTGTCGTGCTCCACTGCATCATGTCTTACGGCTATACCTACAGAGTTTGACATGGATATTGCACGCAAAATTTATGATAGAATAGAGATAAAATATGAATGAAGTAAATATAGATCCAACGAATCTACCTGAAGGTTATAAAGTAGACGGCTACATCATTAAGCAAGAGATTGGTCGTGGAAATATGGGTATTGTCTATAAGGCTCTCCAGGAAAATCTTCAGCGCTTTATTGCTTTGAAAATTCTGTATTCTGATGTTGCAGAAGATAAAGGTTTTGTAAAAAACTTTATACGTGAGGCTAGATCTGCTGGTGCATTTTCTCATTTACATATTGTTCAGGCTTATGATGTCGGAATAAGTGAGGATGGATTGTATTATTTTGCTATGGAGTTGGTGGATGGTACTTCGATAGGAGATGAGATAAGGGAACAAGGTAAATTAAAACCTAAAGAAGCCATTGATATCATGGTTAAGATAGCAGAGGCTCTTGAATATGGATATAAGACGCAACGCTTAACACATGGGGATATCAAACCGGAAAATATTTTATTGACTCAAGTATATGAACCAAAACTCGCAGACCTTGGATTGGCAAAAACGATTAGAGATGAATTGCAGATTGATAATAATGATTTAATTTTAACTCCTCTTTATGGCGCCCCAGAACTTATCAAACGAAAATGGCAACCGGGAGATCCACGCGCCGATATTTATGCATTTGGAGCTACTCTTTTCCACATGCTTGCAGGAATGCCACCATTTTCGGGAAGTAATCCTGATAAAGTTCTCCAACGACATCTAAAAGAGGATCCCCCCCAATTAGATGAAATTATAAACGGTTTTTCTCATGAACTTTCACAATTTATTGATCTTCTTTTAGAAAAGGATCCTGATAAACGTCCTTCATCCTGGACACAAGTTAAAGATAAATTAAAAAAAATAAATTTGAATTCAACGCGTGTGGAGCGAAGAAAATCTTCTAAAACTGCCAGATTCTCAACGAGAAGAAAAAAAATCTCTGTAACACGGCATGGAAAAACTAGTTCTATTGAACGAAATAAAAAGAATAAAAAGGATGATTTTGTAAAATTAATCTATATGATGCTTTTTATTGTGCTTGCTTTATTTATAGCGTTTGGGGTAATTATAAAAAATGATGTACCTAGAACTGAACCCAAAATGAATCCTCTACAAAATATGGAAGCTCTGCGACAGGAAAGTCCGGAAATGATGAAGGATTTTGAGGAAATGAAACAGAGATTGCAATCACTTGATAATCTAGAGTTTAAAAGAAATCATGTTAAAGTTTTTATTAAAAAATATGGAGAACAAGCCCCCCAGGAAGCATTCAGAATGCTGGAAGAGTATTCCAATTAATTGCAGAATTGCGGAATTGAAGATGAGACATCTGGGCACTCAGAGCGAAGTTTTTCAACGCGGTTGATAAACCACTCTTTCGTGTAACCTCGTTTCATATCTTTGAGAATTTTTGTACTACCACTTTGAAGAGGCATA
>JAYEIY010000139.1:0-11392 GCA_034660375.1 Verrucomicrobiota bacterium | reverse complement strand
AAAATGGAGCACAGCAAGTCGGAGAATATTTGCTTACATCTGGAAAGAAAAAACCTGCTTATGTAGGTGGAGTCAACGATTCCCCAAAGCGGAAGGGATTTCTTAGGGGACTTGGTTGTTTAGCTGAAAAAGTTTGTCTTGATGTTGGAGGAGCAACATTTAGTGACGGAGAACAGGCCTTTTGTAGACTTCACTCAAAGTCATTAGAAATTGATTCTGTCTTTTGTGCCAATGATATTCTGGCAATTGGCTTTATCCGTGCAGCAGTAAGCACTGGAATAAAAATTCCTGATGAGATTGCAGTTATTGGTTGTGATGATATAAGGATTGCGATGTACTACAATCCGTCTCTTACCACTATTAGTTTTAAAGAGTATGAAATTGGAAGGCAGGCAGTATTGCAATTATTTGCTTTTTGTGATAAAAATATCCCTATAACTGGAAAAAGTATTGTCAGTGAGCTTGTAATTAGAGAGTCTGCTTGAAAAAAGAAATAAAAAGGTTTTTCGTTTTTTAAAAAACTTTTCCTACAGTCTCTAGATAATCTAAAAAAATATAAACAAAAAAGGATTTAATATATGAAACCAACACTTTTGGTCTTAGCAGCAGGAATGGGAAGTCGATATGGAGGATTAAAACAAATTGATCCTGTTGGTCCTTCCGGAGAAATAATAATTGATTATTCTATCTATGATGCGATTCAGGCAGGCTTCGGAAAAGTTGTCTTTGTTATCAGAAGAGATATTAAGGAAGATTTTAAAGAATGTATCGGTAGCAGATATGCCGGAGATATTGATATTGATTATGCATATCAGGAACTCAATGATATCCCTGCTGGTTTTGAGGTTCCTCAAGACAGAACAAAACCCTGGGGAACAGGACATGCCATTCTTATTGCTAACAGTGTTATCAATGAACCTTTTGCGGCAATTAATGCTGACGATTTTTATGGTAAAGCAGCCTTTTCTTTACTTGGGAAGCATTTAACAAATGCCAAAGATACATCAAAAGCAGATTTCTCTATGGTTGGCTTTATTTTGAGAAAAACTCTTTCTGATCACGGATATGTTTCCAGAGGGGTGTGTTCATGCAATTCTGATGGTAATTTGACTGATGTTGTGGAAAGAACGAATATTGAAAAAAATGGTAATGCTGCATTTTTTACAGATAAAAATGGAAATACAGAAAAACTTACTGGAGATGAAATTGTTTCTATGAATATGTGGGGATTTACTCCTTCAATCTTTGATCATCTAGAAGCTCAGTTCAAAGATTTTCTTGCAACTCAGGGGAAAGAAATGAAATCAGAGTTTTTTATTCCGACAGTTGTTGATAATATAATAAAAGCCGATAAGGCGACTGTAAAGGTATTGGAAAGTGCAGATTCATGGTTTGGAGTTACCTATAAAGAAGACAAGGACTATGTAATTGGAAGTATCAGAGAACTTGTTGAAAAGGGGATATATCCAAAAAAACTCTTTTAATCTTAAATAAACAAACAGTGTACGAAAAGCCTTTGAGCGAAGTGAAAAAGGCTTTTCTTCCAATGTCTAATTAATAAAAAACGGAGAAAAAAAATGGCTGAATACAATATAAAAAAAGTTGGCAAGAATTTTCGTATATATGGAGATTTTATCGAGGGAGTTCCATATGGTTCAGGACATATAAATGACACATTTGCTGTTTCTTACAATCAAGCCGGTGATAAGATGCGTTATATTTTCCAGAGAATAAATCACAATATTTTTAAAAATCCCGAAGCTTTGATGGAAAATATTGATAGAGTAACACGCCATCAACAGAAAAAACTCGAAGAACACTCTTCTAATGTTTCCAGACAAACCCTGAGTTTAGTTCCATCTTCTGACGGAAAACCATTTTCGATAGATACAGATGGTAACTATTGGCGCGTATATCTTTTTATAGAGAATGCAGAGACTTACGATATAATTGAGAATGAAGAGCAAGCCTTCCAGGCAGCAAAAGCTTTTGGCAAATTTCAGGAAGAGCTTGTTGATATACCTGGTGACAGACTTAACGAAACAATCCCTGATTTCCACAATACATCAAAAAGATACGAAGCTCTTGAAGAAGCAATAGAAGCAGATGAGTTTAATCGTGTCAAATCTGCCGTAAAAGAAATTAAATTTGCTCTTGAGCGTAAAGCAGATGCAGCCATCTTGCTAGATCTATCTAAAGAAGGAAAGATTCCCGAACGCATAACACATAATGATACAAAACTTAATAACGTAATGATTGATGATAAAACAGGGGAAGGAATCTGTGTTATTGATCTCGATACCGTGATGCCGGGACTGGTGCTTTACGATTTCGGAGATCTTGTAAGAACAAGCACAAGCCCCGCTGCTGAAGATGAAAGAGATCTTTCAAAAGTAAAAATGCAGATCAACATGTTTGAAGCACTTCTAAAAGGCTATATGTCGACAGCAGGAGGCTTTTTGAACCAAACAGAAAAGGAATATCTGCCTTTCGGAGGTAAGTTGATAACTCTAGAAATAGGAGTGCGCTTCCTTACCGATTATCTTTCAGGAGATGCATATTTTAAAACCCACAGAGACGGACAGAATCTTGACAGATGCAGAACTCAATTCAAACTCGTTAGTTCTATTGAAGAACAAATGAATGAAATGAATAACTTAGTAAAGGAGTATTGTTAATGAAAATTCTAGTAACAGGCGGTGCCGGATTTATAGGAAGCCATATAGTAGAACATTTTAATAAAAAAGCAGAAATCTGTGTCTTGGATAATCTGAGAACAGGCTATCTCAAAAATATAGAAAATTTTGATATAGATTTTGTAAATGCTAGCATCCTTGATCGCCAGTCCGTAAAAAAAGCAATGAAAAATGTTGATTATGTATTCCACATGGCGGCAATGATAAGTGTTCCCGAATCAATGGATAATCCCATAGAATGCGTGGAAATTAACGCAAAAGGAATTCTCGTTCTACTCGAAGAAGCTGCAAAAGCAGGAGTTAAAAAGTTTTGTTTCAGTACCTCCGCAGCAAATTATGGAGATAATCCCATTGTCCCAAAGATTGAAACAATGACCCCTGAACCAAAAAGCCCTTACGCAGTAACAAAACTTGACGGTGAATTCTACTGCGATATGTTTACCCGCGAAGGCAAACTGAATACCGCATGTATGAGATATTTTAATGTTTTCGGACCAAGACAGGACCCCGCTAGTGCCTACGCCGCAGCAATCCCCATCTTTACTGCAAAGGCAATTAAAAATGAAACTCTTACTGTTTATGGAGATGGAGAACAGACCAGAGACTTTATATATGTAAAGGATATCGTTGCAGCAAATGTATTTATGGCACAAAATGATTTTACGGGAGTTTACAACGTCGCTTATGGAAAAAAAATAACAATTAATAAATTAATAAAAATGATATTGACTATTACTAATTCATCATCTAAAGTAACTCATAAGAAAGAACGCTCCGGTGATGTGAGGCATTCTATGGCATCCATTGAAAAAATTCTTTCAACAGGTTTTAAATTTAAAGCCGATTTTGATGAAGGAATGATACAGACTATTGAATATTTTAAGAGAGCTTTTTCTAAATAACTAGCCCCTGCACGAAAAGGTTTTTAAACAGTCAAAACCTTTTAGCACAGGTTCGCATGAGTTCAAAATCAGAGATTTTGAACTTTATTTGAGATGAATGCTGACTCGTTAATAATCATTTTAAGTGTTGTTTACTCAAAAAACAACTGCAAACAGACAGTGTATGAAAAGCCTTTGAACGAAGCGAAAAAGCCTTTTTGTGCAATGCCTAATCACAAAAATAAAAGGGAAAATATGTTTAATTATCTTGGTAAAAGTGCAAAATGGAGTATCACACTACTTGTTTTATTCTGCTGTTCTATTTCTATTCCGACATACGCAGGCTCTGAAAATGTTTCGGCTAAAAACAATAAAACCTTACTAAGAATAATGAATCTCCCAAAACCCATGGATGTCGGAGCTCCTTCAAAAGCCGGACGGGCAATAGTAAAAGGCTTTCTTAAAAAATATCCCCAATATAAATTAAAACCCTTTCACATGCTCTCAATAAAAGGGGGAAGTATGGATGAAGGTCCCCTGATGGCTATAGCAACAGGTACTTCTCCACATGGTATATATGTGAATTTTAGACAGTCTTCTACATATATTAATCACGCTTTCCTGGATCCCATAGAAATCCTCCTTGCACGTGATTTAAGCAGTAATCCTAAAACTAGAGAGAGTGATGAAAATGGAAATTGGCTGGAAGATCCTACCGAAAAAGAAGTTGCAGATGCTCTTGCCAAAATTAAAGAAAAAGTTTTACCCGGAGCCTGGCCTGTTGTTTACAGAGAACCCAGTGCCAAAAATCTAGGACTTCCTCCAGGAAAACATGTATGGGCATTACCTTACGGCAACCTTGCAAGAGCATTGCTTTACAGAAAAGATATATTTAAAGAAGCAGGTCTTGACCCTGAAAAACCACCAAAAGATTGGGACGAACTTCTTGAATATTCAAGAAAAATAAGAGCACTCCCCAATAAATATGGTTTTTTCTATGGACGAGGACCAGCCGTAAGCTGGTCAATTTATGGTTTTCTCGTTTCCAAAGGTGTTAGGTATATGGAAAGAAAAGAAGATGGAAAATGGATGGCTGCATTTAACACCATGCCAGCAGCAGAAGCTATTTATTATGTTCTTCGATTAACAAAAGAAAAATTTACCGTAGACGGTAAAACATATACTGGTACGGCATATGCTCCCATAGGTGGGGGAGAGGCTGGGTTAAAATGGGATCGCGGAGAACTTGCAATGAAAACTAAATATCTTAACCTAGATGATATCACAGACTATAATCCTGCTGTAACAGGTATTGCTCCGACTCCTGTTACTCCGGAAGGCAAAAGAGGAAATGAACTTAACTGTACAATGATGGGAGTTTTCAGAGGAGGATCTCCCCAGCAAAGATTAGGAGTGCTACGCTTTTTATGGCACAAAATAAGCGATGAATCAGAAGAAATCAAGACAAAAATCTATGTAGATGAAGGCTATGGAAAATTTTTGAATCCGGTGGTTCTGGAGAAATATGGTTATACTGATATTCTGCGAAAAATACCGAGGGGTTGGAAAGATGTCCTTGAACTCACATTTAAAAATGGAGTGCCAGAGCCTTATGGAAAAAACACACAACTTATATATCGTAAAGTCTCAGTACCTATAAACTGGGCATTAAATAGACCCGAATTACTCGAACTTCCCAAAGAAGATGCATTAAAAAAAATCAAAGAACAACTTGATATTGCTGCAGAGAGAGTAAATAAGTTTATGCTGGGTAAATTAACAAAAGAAGAATGGAAAAAGAGACGCATGTATGGAGGATTGGCTCTTTTTATTATCTTTTGCCTATTTGCCGGTTCAATAACATTTGTATGGAGAGCATTTACTGATGAAGAAAAAAAATTGGGAAAACGTCCCCCTCTAAGACGATTCGCAAAGGCATATCTTATGATTTTGCCAGGACTTGTTCTTGTACTCTTTATACAATATCTCCCGTTGCTACTGGGAACTCCATTGGCTCTTTTTAACTATGAATTTGTGGCAAAAACCACGTTTGTAGGTCTGGATAACTTCGCAACTGTTCTCTATGACCAAAGATTTTGGCTCTCCCTTTCAAGAACCTTCTATTATGTATTACTCGTAATTGGTTTTGGCTTCTGGCCCCCGATCCTGGTCGCAATCCTCCTTGATGAAGTCCCAACGGAACCTCTCAAATACTTTTTTAGAACTATTTTCTATCTGCCTACAATTGTCAGTGGAGTTATACTGGTCTTTTTGTGGAGACAGCTCTATGAACCCTCCGAAGCAGGCTTTTTAAATCAAATGCTCCTTTTCTTTAACACATTAGGTCCCGTTATGGCTACTGTTGTTAAACTCTTTGCTCTGGGGTGCTGGTTGTCTCTGGTTGGATTTATCTTCGCATGTTCAATAAAATTAAAAGAACTCTCCTGGCCAGTCCGTGGAGCTGTTATGGCTTTTTCACTAGCCTTATTTGCCGCAACTCTTTATCCTGTTTTTATGGCTTATGTCGGTCCTTCCGAACTGATTATTCAGGCTAGAGGACTTGACCCAACAAAGGTTTCCGGTTGGAATGGTTTAATAGCATATGCAAAAGGCTTTTTTGGAACTTTTCATGTTGAGCCAATTGGATGGGTAGAAGATCCTGCTCTTGCAATGTTTTGTTGTATCCTACCTATGGTATGGGCAACAGCAGGTCCAGGATGTATAATCTATCTTGCCGCATTGAAAACTGTTCCCGAAGATTTGGTGGAAGCCGCAACAATAGACGGAGCAGGAATTATACAGAAACTCAGTTATATAACCCTCCCAAGAGTGAAATTTCTTATACTTATTAACCTTATGGGGGCAATTGTGGGCTCTTTTAAAGGCGGAACAAATTTTATTCTAGCAATGACCGGTGGAGGTCCAAATGGTGCCACACGAACATTGGGAATGGATATTTTTGAAAGATCATTTATGGAATTAAACTTTGGTGAAGCAACAGCAATGGGATGGATTTTAGGAGCCATGGTAATTATGTTAACAACATATCAATTGAGAAAAATGTCCCAAGCTAAATTTAAAACTGGTGCAGAAACTTCAGTTGCTACAAAAAAATAAAATTAAAAAATAAGGATAAAACATGTCAATACTCATAGCAGTTGAGAGAAAAAGCACAAAAGGACGTCTCTTCCTAACAGGTGTATTTATAGCACTTGTTCTCGGTGGAATAACAATGGTATACCCATTTCTTCTCATGTTTTCGGGAGCAATAAGAAGTGATATGGATATAGCAGAAATGGATATTATTCCCGATTATCTTACAGAGAATAAAGTGCTAGTTAAAAAATTTCTGGAAACAAAGTATAACTATGATGTCTTGGCAATGAATCGCCTGAAAGAATCTGCTTCTTACAGTTTCAAAGAAACAAATATTCCTGAAAAGATTTCTCAACCTATGGTTGAGGACTATAATTCATTCATGAACTCAGGATTGCCCTTGCATTGGCAAATTCTGGGAGGTATAGAGATTCATAAAAAAATAACTTCAGAAATTTATGGAAGATTTAAAGAAAGCGTAAAGAAGAAATATAATGGTGACTTAAATAAATTGAGCAAAGACTTGGGGAGTCCTCTTAGATCATGGAATTCTCTAAATGCTAAGACTCCAAAATGGACTAATGCAAGATATGATTATTCCCCAACTAAATTTTTTAATGTTTATTCTAAAATGGTTTTTGATGAACCTCCGGCAGTAAGGACTCCTATTTCATTAACCGGTGCTTTTTTACAAGAAGTAATATATCCCAAATATGGTGCTTCAGAAACTGAAAGGTATAATTCTATACATAAAATTAATATTAAAAATTATGACAATTTATATCTGTCTAAGCGTATCCCTGAAAAGCAATATCCAAAGATAAGAGAAGACTGGTTGACATTTGTCTTTGATGCTGTGCATATATCTTACGTAAAGGCTGATGTTACTGATTCCGAATATGCAGTCTTTATACAAAATAGATATAAAAATATTCAAAAATTGCAAGAGCAGTGGAGAAATGCAGATATAAAATCATTTGCAGATATAAAATTACCCTCATCCAAAACGTGGATACATTCAAATATAAAAAGGGACTATAAAGCATTTCTTGAACAAGTCGATGTGGAAAAATTATATTTAGTAGGACCTGAATTTGAATGGCAGAAAACCATGAAAGATAAATATGCTTCTATTGATGCATTGAACAATAAATATGGTGAAAATTATACAAAATGGGAACAATGTCGTATTCCTACCGCAATGGCTGAATGTCAGTATGTCTACGAGAATACAGGAAAACTCCGCTGGCGATATGCTACAAGAAACTTTAGAGTAGTTTTTGATTTTGTTCTATTCCAAGGAAGACCTATGGTGAATTCTTTAATTTATGTTACCCTAGCTTTACTTTTTTCTCTAACTCTTCAACCACTCGTTGCATATGCTCTATCCCGTTTTAACCCCCCAGGAACATGGAAATTTATTATGATCTTTATGGCAACTATGGCATTCCCCCCAATGGTTGCATTTATACCACAGTTCCTTATTCTTAAGCAACTTAATATATTAAACACGTTTATTGCTCTTGTATTACCTGTCACTATTAATGGATATTTAATCTTCCTCCTAAAGGGATTTTTTGATTCTATCCCCGATAATCTCTATGAAGCTGCAACAATAGACGGTGCATCAGAAATGCGTATGTTCTGGGTGATTACCATGGCTTTAAGTAAACCCATTCTTGCTGTAGTGGCTCTGAATACATTTCGTATGGCATGGATGGCTTTCATGTATCCTCTTATCGTTTGTCCTAACGAGGATATGCATGTATTAGCGGTATGGGTACATCAATTTCAACAACATGCTCCTACCTCTGCCGTTTTTGCCTCTATTTTAGTCGCCAGTATACCCACTTTACTGATTTTTATGTTTGCTCAGAGAACAATCATGAAAGGAATTGCTGTGCCATCAGAAAAATAACTTGCTTATAGAACATAAAAAAGGCGAAAGAAATATTTTCTTTCGCCTTTTTTTTTGCGACTAAATCTTTCATTTCGTTCTATTTTTTATTCATTCCCCACTTAGGAATTAGCAAAAGTAGATGCCATATCCAAAGAATTATATATGTAGAAAGTTTAGACCTGTATTTTTTCTTAAAAGGCATAATTACGGCTATAAGAAAGGTCCCGGAAATATTGAAGAAAAGTCTAATAAAACACCCTAAAAAAAGAATTAGGCTTTGCATTATTCCAAAGTGTTTCATAAAATAATGGTATCTTGAAAGATTGAACTGTATTCTTGCTGCAGCGGGGGTTTTGTCTGCACTTTTTCCCTGAAAATGTACAAGTTTAGCTTCAGGGACAAAAAGGATCTTTTTATTGCTATCTTTGATCCTTTTGCAGAAATCCGTTTCTTCAAAAAAGAAAAAGAAATCCTCATCAAAACCATTGAGTTTATGAAATTCTTTTGTCTTTACTGCCATGCACGGTCCCACAACACTATCTACCGATGAGGTTTGAATCATATCTGTGTTAAGTCTTTTGCGCGCCAGACTCCTATTTGTCAATTCTGTAAACAGATTTGGAGTGGGGACAACCGCGGCCTGCAAAGAACCATCTTCATTTAAAAGTTTTGGACAGGCAAGAACCGCATCTATATCGGACAGTAATTTATCAATAACTATTGTGATGACATTATTTTTAAGTTCAATGTCAGAATTCATAATAAAAACAATGTCTGAATTTACTTGATTTACACCAGCATTTACTGCTGTCGCAAAACCCGAATTATAGCCCATTTCTATCAGAGATACATCTTTACAGTGATTGCGAATATATTCACAGGAATTATCAGTGGAACCGTTGTCAACAACAGTAATAATCGTATCTATTGTAGAATTGTCACGAATACTTCTTATTGCATTTTCCACCAATTCAGGCGTATTGTAGTTGATGATAACAATATCAACAGTAATTAATGATATTTGTTTTTCTGAAATTGTCATTTTATTTAATCTTTTTCTTTGCTAAATATTTTCTATCTTCTGGCAATTTTAAGACTTCTTCTTTAGAATCAAGGATAAGATCCATATCTTCAAGGGGGATCCAACCAAGTAAAACTTCTGTATCTCCGGGGAATACAGCCGCATTACAATTTGTCATACGATTAAATATTCTAATCGTAATAGGTCCAACCATATCAACTTTTTCAATTTTACCATTTGCCAGTTCAGCCTCCATTTCATGCACCTTACGTAGACCTAATTGATTCTTTATGTTTTCATTTATGCACAATGTATACGCACCACTATTAACTAACACCTTTACATTTTGAGTCCTTATTTCCGTTCCTTTTATATAACCACGTTGAAATACTTCAATATCACCAGCATTTACTAATTCTATATCTGCATATACTAATCCCATACTTATATCCTTTTAAATAATTTATTCCTACAATTGAAGATTCAATCACCACATTGAAGAAATAATCCCTCTTTCCATTTAAAGTATACCTATTCTCCATAAAATCAAAAAAATTCCAATACAGTTCCACAAAAAGAAATAAATACATGTTGAAATATACCAATGTCGGGCTTGTTTTTCAATAAAAATGTTCACTTGTGTTTGACAAATGATTGTTTGTGTTTATTTTAAAGCAAAACCCAAGAAAACAATCATTTTGGCAACTTATGGCATTCATTGAGCGCAAAGATTTTATTTTAAATTATTTAAGGGACTCTCGTATAGGGATGGTTCATGATTTTTCGGAGCCACTGGCTGTTTCAGAGGCTACGATACGTCGTGATTTGCAAGAGTTGGAGGATCTTGGTTTTTTAAGGCGTATTCATGGAGGGGCAGCGCTTGCGGAGTCCGCAATAGAGCCTCTTTTTAATGATAAGAAGCAAAAAAATAAAGATTCCAAGAAAAGGATTGCAGAGGCAGCATTGACTTTAATAAATGATAATGACAGGATATATCTTGATGGAGGTAGTACTATTTTATATCTTGCCAGGCTTCTTAATCAGAGGAAGAATCTCACTGTGGTTACAAATTCTATTCTTGCTGCAGCGACTTTAATGGATTCCCCACATAAGCTTGTCATGCTTGGAGGGGAGTTTCGTCCAATAAGTCGTACGCTTATCGGAGCATTGACAGAGCCGGTGATAGAACATCTGCAAGTAGATAAGGCATTTATGGGAACAATCGGATTTTCTTTAAAAATGGGAATGACAACGACCGCTTCTGAAGAAGCTTTTACCAAAACAAAGATTATGCAGAAAAGTAATCAGATTATACTTTTGGCTGACTCTTCAAAATTACGAGTTGATTCTTTTGCCAAAAGCGGTTCTGTAGGCGATATTGATGTATTGGTTACGGAAAAAATAGAAGATGATATGTTTTTAAAATTAAAAGAATACAAGATACAAGTTGTCGTTGCTTGAAGAAAAGATACCAGCGCGCTAACGCTGTGCTATATATCAGCCTATGGTAAACAAAGCGTAGCCATAGGAAATATGTATAATAAAATTTCCAGCGCGCCAACGGCGTGCCATATATCAGCCTATGGTAAGCGAAGCGCAGCCATAGGAAGCGCAGCCATAGGAAATATGTATAATAAAATTTCCAGCGCGCCAACGGCGTGCAATATATTAGCCTATGGTAAGCGAAGCGCAGCCATAGGAAGCGCAGCCATAGGAAGCGCAGCCATAGGAAATATGTATAATAAAATTTCCAGCGCGCCAACGGCGTGCAATATATGAGCCGTTGGTCACCGGAGAG